>JAOAIJ010000017.1 GCA_026414765.1 Clostridia bacterium
AGATGTGTATAAGAGACAGACATATACCTTATCATCTACAGTAGTGTAAACTTTTGCATCTGTAGGAGTAACAAACACGAAGTCAGCGTCAACATTATATGTTGTACCATCTTCAGTTTTACCAGTTACTGTTACTGCTTGAGCACGTTTTTCTGATTCAGTATTAGCAGCTGCTTGGCTATAGTTGTAAACTTTACCTATTGCAGCAACTTCTACAGTCTTAAGATCTTCTTTTTCAGCTATCTTTGAAGCGAATGTAAATGCACTTCCGTCAACATCTGACCAACCATCACCTGTAGTGTATACATTATCATATACCTGCAATGTAACAGTTATAGTTGCTGAACCTTTTGCTGCACCGTTAAGTGTAACTGTGTGATTGTCATCTTCTATTGCATATACAGTACCATCAGTACTTCTAAGCTGGCTACCAGTTAATTTTACTTTTCCAGCATCAGAAGTTTTAACAGTAATTCTGTAGCTCTTTGAGTTTTCTACGCCAAGAAGTGCATCAGTAAGTGTAAAGTCTCCATTGTACTGGTCTTTTACTATTACGTCAGCAAAGTCAAGAGTAGTTTTTCCATCTTTAAGTGCATTTGCTACAAAGTCCTTAGTTCCTGAGATCAAAGTAGGTTTCTTTGCTTCTGTTACATCAAACTTAAGTGTTACTACTTTGTAAGTGAAAGTAACAAATGTCAAAGTAATTGAACCTTTTTCAGTTATTGATTGAGCATCTACCATCATCTTAGCAGTATTTTTTACATAATCCTGTTCGAAAGTAACAGTAGGTGTTTTTCCACTCTGTGTTGATGAAGCAGTAGGTGTACTTGAGAAACCAGCATTTAAAGTCTCTGCACTTGTAATCTTATTACCATTTTGATCATAAGCTTCAAAAGGTACTTCTATCTTTGTACCTGCAGCTGCTACTGCAGGAGCATTTACTGAAATAGTATCAACCTTTGCAGTATTTTTAACTTCTACTGAGAAAGTAGCAATTTTACCTGTAGTCTTTGATACCATTGTAATTACAGCTGTTCCAGCCTTCTTAGTAGTAGGTGCTTCTAATGGTAATACAAGCTTGTCACCATCAATGTCTTTCTTTGCGAAAGCATATTTGTCAGCTGAATTAGCATTACTGTTTGTTGCAAGTTTAACTATTGAAGTATCGGAAACACTTACTGCAACATCTTCATTGAAGTAAGTTACATCTGTAGTTGACTTAGTTCCATCAACTAATACATTATTACCATATTGATCTTTAGCAGACATTACAAGATAGAATGTTGAGAAATCTGCTGCAGTATCAAGTGTTTTGCTATCTGCATTGTACAATTTGCTGATTGAAATTTCTGCAACTCTAGCGCCAGTTACAACTGAGAAAGTCTGAGTAGCAAAAGTAGTTGAGCTTGTATCAAGCATGCTTACTGCTACTTTATCATCAGCTTTAAATTCAGTAGTAGCATCTGCAAGTACAAGTGTACCATCATTAAAAGTATCTTTAGTTCCTCTTGAAGGAGAAACAGTTATATTACTTTCTGCATATGAAGAAGTAATATCTTCACCATATTGGTTTTCAAGCTTGTATGAAACTGTAATTTTCTTAGTATTGTCTCTTGTTATTACAGCCTTGTCACTTGGGAAAGTGATTTTTGCAACTTTTTCATTAAGAGCTGATACCTTAGCTGTTAAATCAGTAGCTGCAACACCTTTTACTGTAACAGTGTATTCGCCTTCAACTATCTTTGAAGCAAGTTCCAAAACAACTGACTTGTTGTCAGCAGTCCAAGTGTAAGTTGCTACGTTATAAGCTATTGAACCCTTAGCAACTGCGAAAGTAGCTTTAGTCTTATCAACTGTTCCGTTGAACTCTACTGTCAACTTCTTAACGCCAGTAGCTTTTACTGTAGCTGAAGTAGCAGCAACAGAATCACTTATCAAACCAACTGATTTAGCATCAGCTTCAGCAACAACCTTGTCAGCTACTAACTTTTCAACAAGAGTCTTGTCACCAGCTTTTACTTTTGATTTCAAAGCTTCAACGAGAACTTTAGCTACATCGTTGTTAGTAAGCTTTGTTACATCAACAGCTGCGCTAGCTAATTTTTCTTTAGCGAATGCGAGTGTATCAGCATATTTGAAATCGCCTTTACCTTCGTTATCGCATTTGTAACCTAATACTTCAAGCATAACTTTGTAGATCTGCTGTGGAACAGCAACTTCTGTTGGGTTGAAGTTTCCAGAAGCTGATGGAACAAAGCCATATTCTGGATGGTCATACAAGTAAGCTAAAAGGTTCTTTGCATTTCCGCCAACTTTGTCAGCATCAGCAAAGTTCTTAACTATTTTATATTCTCTTGCTTCTTTTTCCTTACCCATCAATCTGAGAAGGAATATTGCCAACTGTACTCTCTGTGTATCTTTTGCAAGATATTCAGGAGTTACGCCACCGTTACCCTGCATTACTTTGAGGGTTTCAACGATTTGTGCATCTGTCTTTGTTGCAGTAGTTTCTGCTGCGAAAGCAGGAACCATAGCTGTCATCATAACAGCAATAGCTACTACTACTGCCAAAAATTTCTTGAGATTTCTCATGCTCTCAAATCCTCCTTGTAATTGTATTGGTAGTAGGCCTACTAAATTTTAAGATCAGGTTATGCCTACTCCGCTTTTGTATATAACCTAACCCCTTGTTACTATTTGCTCAAGATAAGCGTGGTTTACCTATCTTGAATTCAAAATCATTATATCATCGGCAATTTTTCGAGTCAACATATTGATTTTAAGTGTAAAGAAATTGTAACAGAAGTGAAACAAACTATACCCTAAACGCAATAAAACTGTGTTTTAGATTATTTTTACATACACGATTATAATATAAAATAAATTTATAAGTAATATAAAAATATTAATTGCATAATATTTTTTACGGGAAATAAAATAAACTACATTATAAAAGCCGGCTTAAAAGCCGGCTTTTATGCGCTAATAGGATGACTTATCTCCCGTTGAGGTTTCTTTCAGCCATTTCTATGGCCTTCTTTACAATATTTCCGCAGTCTCTTGATGATACTGCTCCCCAACCTTCGGATTCTACCGTGTTATAGACTCCAAGTTCTTTAGCTATCTCCGCTTTTAAAGCGTCCGACATTATGCTCCTATGTCTACTCACACTACCGCCTCCTTTATATTAGCGACCTGAAACGATTCTAAAGAGCATTTTAAATACTTACAATAGAATCAGTAATTATTATTTACAATAATCGTTTTAATACAAATTGAAATTTTTTCTTTAATATATAACTTTGAATTATCTATCCCCCTTTAATACATATTACCCATAATAAAATTTCTGTTCAATGTTACACATTATTCATTATGTTAATATACTGTATTATAAATTGTTCCCCGGAAACTAATTCTAAAGATAGGTGGTTGAATTATGGCATATTCAGAAAGGGAATTATTTGCAAGACTTCTTAAGTGTGAAGCAGGTGGCGAAGGCGAAGACGGTATGAAGGCAGTTGCTACTGTCATAATGAACAGGGTGCATGTGTCCGGCGGACAGTATCTCAGAACAGGTGCCGGGGATCTCCGCAGGGTTATACAGGAGCCCAGAGAATTTACATGCTTGCTCGGAACAGTATACGGCCAGGTAAACCCCCAGACCATATGGGCAACGGCTCCGGAAGCCGTCCATTATGAAGTAGCAGATTGGGCCCTCGCAGGAAACAAACTTCCTGGAGTAGACGAGTGTCTTTGGTATTATAACCCCTTCAGGCCTACATGTGCAGCTGTTTTTCCTCGCAATGGTTCAGGTAACTTATACAATAGAGTAGGAGATCACTGTTTTTATACGCCGACCCCACTATACTGGAAAACATGATGAAACATAATTGAGATAAGTCTATCAATAGGAAATCCCAAAACAGTCTAATATTGCAGTCTTTTTAGTCAACATTATTCAAGGAGGTATTAAAATGAACAACTATTACAACTACTTACCCTGTCCAAGAGAAACTCACAATCAGACTACCGGAACACAAATGATGCCAGTCCCTGCACAGATAAGCCCGCAAATGCAGACACAAAATGGAGGAGCAATACCCATGTTCCCTTTACCTCAAATAGGAACTACCCTTCCGACAGGAATGCCCTTAGGGCCCGCCCCCACAGGAACTCCCTCCGTACCCGGGCTTGCTATTCCGGCAGGTGAACAACCCCCTCAGACTCTTCAAAGTACTCAATATACTCCAGGCTATTTAAGAACCCAGATAGGCAGAAGAGTAAGAGTAGAATTTTTAATCGGTACTAACGGTACTACTGATAGGCTGGGTACTCTTGTAGGAGTGGGTGCAAGTTATATTCTTATCCGTCCTGAAGATACAGATGATATCATGCTCTGTGATATTTATTCAATAAAGTTTGTTACATTCTACTATTAGAACTGGCTACGGGCTTTTAAAATATGGGCTATGGGAAAAAAGCAGACTGCCTAGTGCCCATAGCCTATTGCCCGGATCCTGATTATGGCTTTAGCATTTTACCCGGTTTGGCAGGCTTACTGATTTCTGTTAAAGCTTCCGAAGCTTCGGTATCAAATCTTGCATCTGCCGCCAAATCACCTATGGCAACCATACCAACCAACATATTATTCTCAACTACAGGTAGTCTTCTTATTTGGTTGCTCGACATTACGCTGCTTACATCATTGACATCCATATCCGGTGTAACAGTTGTAACACTTTTTGTCATAACATCTTTTACAGGCGTGCTTTGAGGATTATTGCCATGGGCTACATTTCTTACAACAATATCCCTATCAGTAAGTATACCAAGTACTCCGGTCTGATCACATACAGGTATAGACCCTACGTTATGCTTCTGCATAAGCTGTGCAGCCTCTGTGACAGTTGTGTTGGGATTTACATACGCGACATTCTTAGTCATTATATCTTTTACCTTCATACTATCATCTCCTTAAAATTATTTTGGAATCCGATTCTTATGAAAAATGCTCGTTTATCATGCATAAATACCGCATTCCGAAATTATTTTTCCCATAAAAAAAATAAATATTAAAGTAAAAGCCGAGACATTATTTACAATTTATATCTTTAAATATAGATGATATAATATCTTTAGTTGTTATACTTAATATAACAAAAATGACAAGTCATACTAAGGATTGATGTCTATGTTTTCTAAGCCTAAGCTTAATATAGTATTTGCAGTGGTGGGGTTTTTCATTTTTAGCTTTCTGTTTATTCAATTGTCTGTAGGTATTATAAGTCTTGCTGATATAATCAAATTCGAATTTTCAAATAAGGAGACTCTCAAGATTAATGCTTCTCTGATTAATCCTGCTGTGAAAACTCTTGCAGCCGATCCGGCCAATAAGCTTATTATGAAAGTAGAAGTCAGGGATTCAGAAGGTTTTCCTGTCCCAAAAGCCAACATCAGCCTATCTTTAGAAGGGCAACCTGTTTTTAGTGGAAATTTTGGTAAACTCTCGCATACAAAATTTAGAACTGATGAAAACGGCGAATTCCTTTTTACTTATGTTCCACCCGAGCTTGGAAAGGATTTGTTAGCAAATAAACAGCCTAATATTGAAATTACTGCAAAAATTGATAATACAAACATAAAAGCATCCCAAACTGTGAAACTGGTAAAGCCCCCTGTAGTTTTTTTACATGGTTATCAGGCTTATGCTGCAGTTTTTGAAAACTTCGGGGAATTTCTTAAGGCAAAAGGCTTCGCGTATAGCGCCTTAGATTATAAATCATCCAATGGTGTTATAGAAGCAGCGGAAAAACTTGATGAGTTCCTTCAGAAGCAGAAAATGATATATTTATCCAAGGGATTTCAGGTTGACAAATTTGATTTAGTTGCCCACAGTATGGGTGGACTGGTAGCTAGATATTATACATGCAGCGAAAGGTATATAGCAAATAGCAATGTAAGAAAAATAATATTTATTTCTGTTCCCCAGAAAGGTTCTCCGTGGGCATCAGTCGGTGCAACATATTTCAACGACCAGGGTATAAGGGATCTTGTGCCTGAAAACTTTTTATTATCAAAAGCTCTTCCTTCTATGATTAATAAAGGCCTGAACAGTTCTATTCAGACAGGAAGCATACTAGGGCAGTATGATGAAGTCGTAAGCCCGGAAAGTGCGTCTCTGGAAGAATGGAACATTAAAACTGATTTATTTTCCCTAGGTGATAATAACCTAAATTTTGACAACTTGCTTAAAGGAAATTTTAATGAATCTACAAACCATATGAGTATATTAAGTAATAAGAAGGTATTTGAAATGGTAGAACGAATGCTATATGATAACCTTCCCTATCCTATTATTAAGAAGAAATGATGTTTATAATAGAATTGTTCATAAAATCCAAAAGATATCCACACTGTTGTGGATATCTTTTTCGTTTGTTCACATACTTGTATCACTTATGTAATCAGGGTTTACTGGATTAGTATTATGTAATTGTGTAAAAACTGAGGTTTTGCTGTGGATATCTTTTTGTTTTATCCACAAGTCGTCATTACAACTTAACGGCCTGACTTAACAACTTTTTTACAAAGAGAGAATGGTGTCGTAATTTGTCGTCGTGTTGATTAATCAATAAACTTTAAGCTAATATCCATTGCCCTCACTGAATGGGTAAGTGAACCTACGGATATAATATCCACACCAGTCGAAGCTATATCAAATACTGTATCGAGGCTTACATTTCCTGATGCTTCCACTATGGCTCTGTTATTTATTAGTCTAACCGCTTCTTTCATCATTTCGAGACCCATATTATCCAGCATGATAATATCAGCTTTTGCTTCCAACGCTTCTTTTACCTGCTCTATAGTTTCAGTCTCTACTTCTATCTTTATTGTATGCGGAACATTGGCACGAGCCATCTCCACAGCCTTTTTGATTCCGCCTGCAGCTTTTATATGATTATCTTTTATAAGAACTCCGTCTGATAAACAAAATCTGTGGTTTTGTCCTCCCCCTGCCCTTACCGCATATTTTTCCAGAAATCTTAAGCCTGGTGTAGTTTTTCTTGTATCCACAATTGCAGCCTTAAGGTCATTAATCCTTTCGCAGAATTGCCTTGTTTTTGTAGCAATGCCGGAAAGCCTTTGCAATAAGTTGAGAGATGTCCTTTCGGCCTTCAGAATTGCCCGGGTATTACCCTCTATCTCTGCAATTATATCACCAAAAGAGACAGAGTCCCCATCATTATAATTTCTTTTAAAAATAGTGTTATTATCTAAAAGCTTAAATACCCTTTCAGCCACATCAAGCCCTGCTATGATACCATCCTCTTTTGCTATCAGGCGCGCACGGGATAATGAATCTGCAGAAATTAAGTTATCTGTAGTAATATCTCCTAAAGGCATATCTTCTTTTAGTGCCGATAAAATCATATTATCTATATACATATTATCTATCATATCAATTCCACCTCACATACATCCCTGTTTTTTCTTAATAATATGCTTTTTCCAGTTGGCATTATCAGTATTGGGAAAGTCAGAGCGGTAATGTGCTCCCCTGCTCTCTTCCCTTTCAAGTGCTGAATCAATAACCAACCGCGAAAGTAATACTATGTTTTGCAGTTCAAAATCCCTCAAACCTGTGTTTTCTAAATCCGAAACCATACTCCAGTATTCTTCTATCCTGCTTTGTGCAAATAAAAGACCCTCTTTATTTCTTATAATGCCTACATATTGCGTCATTATACCCTGCACATCTTTAATCAGCTTAACTGAATCAATATCCTTCTTATCTCTTTTTGAACAGATCTTTGCAGAATACTGAATCGTGCTTTGATTTTTTAGAATATTACTGACTTCACTTCCGATTTTATGTCCGAATACAAGACCTTCCAGCAATGAGTTGCTTGCAAGCCTATTTGCGCCGTGTATACCATTACATGCGGCTTCACCACATGCATAAAAACCTTTTATATTGGTTCTTCCGAATACATCTGTCTTAATTCCACCCATACAATAATGCTCTGCGGGAGAAACAGGTATATAGTCCTTGGAAATATCTATACCATAACTCAAGCATGTCTTATAAATGTTAGGAAATCTGTTTTCCAAGTATTCCTTATCCTTAAAAGTAATATCAAGGTATACATGTGTAGACCCTGTTTTTTTCATTTCTTCAAAGATAGCCCTTGAAACAACATCCCTTGGTGCAAGTTCATTCAGCTCATGATACCTGGTCATAAACCTGTCCCCGTTTTTATTTCTCAGTAAAGCTCCTTCCCCACGTACTGCCTCGGATATAAGAAAGCTTTTATTCTCAGGGTGGTAAAGGACAGTAGGGTGGAACTGGATGAATTCCAAGTCCATGAGCTCTACCCCTGCTCTATACGCAAGACCGATTCCATCCCCGGTCGCCACATCAGGGTTTGTCGTGTTTGTATAGAGCTGTCCTGATCCTCCTGTAGCACATATTACTACATTTGAAAGATATATTTTATACCTGGAGGTATCTTCGTCAAAAACCAGTATACCTTTACAGTTGTCTCCTTCTGTTAATAAATCTATAGCAAAAGTTCTTTCCTTAATTTTAACGTTATTCCGTGTTTTTACCACTGATATGAGCTTGTCACAAACTTCCTTTCCGGTAGTGTCTCCAGCATGTATAATTCTGTTTTTGCTATGAGCGCCTTCCCTTGTAAGAGATAGCTCCTGAGGATTCTTTTTATCAAAATTAACTCCGTACTGGCATAGACATTTTATATTACCTGCTGCTTCATTAACCAATACCCATACAGCATCTTCATCACATAAACCTGCACCAGCATAAAGAGTGTCTTTAAAATGTAACTCAGGTGAATCTTCCTTATCAAGAGAAACTGCTATTCCACCCTGAGCCAGTACAGAGTTGCTTATGTCTATAGTCTCCTTAGTTAATATGGCAACATCAAATGTTTCCGGTATTTCGAGAGCGGTATAAACCCCTGCTATTCCGCTTCCGATTATCAGTACATCGTGATATTCCGTTTCAATTTTTTCTGTATCAAAATCTATCAAATATCTATTTCTAATCAAAGATCATCATCCTTTTATCCGACTTGAAGCATTTTATCAAGCGCAGTTTTTGCCCGTACCCTTATTCCTTCATCAAGCTCAACCTGGTATTTCATTTCATTCAATGCATTGAACACACTCTCTAATGTTGTTTTCTTCATATTGGGACATATTAATCCCTGTGACATAAGATAAAACACTTTGTCGGGGTTATCCCTTCTAAGCTTGTACAGTACACCCATTTCGGTTCCAATAATAAATTTTTTACTGTCTGAATTATTTGCAAAGTCAATTATCTGCTTTGTGCTCCCTACAAAGTCAGCCATTTGTACTAACTCGGGCCTACACTCAGGATGTATAAGCAGTAGTGCGTCAGGATGCATCTCTTTGATCTTCTCAACTTCATCTGTTTTAATTTTATGATGTGTTATGCAGAAACCCTTCCATAAAATAATATTTTTTTCCGGAAAGGATTTTGATACATAATTACCAAGATTCTGGTCAGGTACAAAAAGAATATCTTTTTGCTTGACGGATTTTATTACATCAATTGCATTTGAAGAAGTACAACATATATCACATTCCGCCTTAACTTCAGCTGATGAGTTAATATAACAGACTACAGCAGCATCAGGATATTTTTTCTTCTCTTCTCTGAGAGCTTCTGCAGTTACCATATCCGCCATAGGACAACCCGCATCCAATTCAGGGAGTAACACTGTTTTTTGAGGCGAAAGTATTTTCGCGCTCTCTGCCATAAAATGAACACCACAGAAAACAACAATCTCAGCATCTGTAGAGGCACAATATTTACTTAATGCAAACGAATCACCTACAACATCCGCTATCTCCTGTACATCGTCTACCTGATAATTATGAGCTACTATAACAGCTTTTCTCTGTTTCTTTAACTCTAGTATTTTTTGTTTCAGTTCATTTTTATCCATTTTTTCTTACCTGCCTATAATGATTTTTACCACAATTTTGCAAGCTACATTGTTTAAAATTTCACACTTTCATCTATTGTAATACTTTAGTCCTCTTTTGTAAAGAAATTTTGAGCTTTATACCTTAAACAGAATAACTCGTCCTCTGCTCCCTCTAACTACCTATCTATAATCTTTAAAAACGAGCATTTAATACTGCACCGTTGAACGTCTATCGTTCCATGTAAATCAGAAAAGGCATACCTCTATATGCACTCAGGCTTGCTAACGAGCTTTCTGACAACTACCCGTGGCGGACTTTCAACGTTAAGTGCAGTCCAGCCTTGCTGGAATTACACATAAAAAAAAGCATATAATAATATGCTTTACTTATATATCGCATTATTTATTTTTTCTGCCCGCTTATCCATTCAAAAAAACCATATCCAACCGGAGCAACGGTAAAAAGCTCTAAAAGAATTCCAAAACTTGAACTGATAATTATCATATTTAAATATACCAAGCCGCTACTATTCCTATAAAAAAGCAAAACTGAACATATTAGCGCCCACACAATAATATGCATGAAAGAAAGTCCCTTAAATTTTCTGATTTCCTCAGGCTTGGTAATAGGCTTATTGGGATTATCCTTCGGTGCCCACTTTAAAATGGTAATAGCTCCAAAAATAGTAGTTGCTGCAATAAGTACAGCTACTATACTACTGTCCCACATCCTATAGGAGTATTGTGTAGCCATACCTGCAGCTACAAAAAGTACTGTGGATGTTACTATGCATCTTCCGTATGTGTCCATATGGAAGCCTCCCGCTAAAACTCTTAGCGAACCAAATATGAAAAGTATAATTAGTGTAGGTACTAGCGATTTTACTAAAACAGCAATTGTCAGAAGTAATACAGCTTTGACAATTGCGCCAAAAACTATCTGAAATCCGTAGTAATATACTCTACGCCTTTCATGGTTTTCTTTAAGCTGATACATCAAATAATTTGCACATGAATAAGACCAGACATGTATAAACCTCACTCTGCTACCTCCCATAATAAATCATACAAAACCATACTTGTAATAATTATACACTATCTTATTATATTAGTATATATGCATAACATTTAACAGATCATATATTGGTCAGTTCTGTTTTATTTGTTAACTCCAATATCTAAAATATATAGGCTATAAATAAAAAGAAAGCCTCATGGTATATCCATGAGGCTTTCATATAAATCTGGCAGAGACCTACTTTCCCGGGGCGCTTCCACCCAAGTATCATTGGCACTGAGAAGCTTAACTGCCGTGTTCGGTATGGGAACGGGTGT
>JAOAIJ010000018.1 GCA_026414765.1 Clostridia bacterium
TTGCCATAATTATTCAGAAACATGCATATCCAAATTATTGTGGCAAATAATAGTATTATTAAATTCTTCAGGTATAAAGGTTATGGTAACCAGCTATAGCTATTTATCAAAATAAATTTACACGAAATTTCTTATAGACCCTTTTCAACCTCATTTAATGTCTTACCATCGGATGTCTTCCAAGCTTCACGAGCATTAATTGATGTTCCAGTCACGAAGCATGCGGCTTCAGCAGGACTTCGTAAGGGTATATCTGATTGTAAAACCCCATCAGCGCTTATCTTTAGTGAAAAATGTTCTCGCGCTTTCTTTGCATGTTTTGGGCAGGATGACGATAGCTTCATTTTTATCTTGCTACCTTCGAAAAGCACGAAGCCATCACTTGTTCGCTGCCCCCTGGCATTACAGTTCCCCTGTTTGAGCTCAAAAATAACTTCTTGTACAGTAGTGCTAGAATCTTCGTCAGACTTCACAAGGGCTGATTGAGTAAGAGGTTCAAATACCTTATGACCTAAGGCACCCATTACAATCCTTGCATAATCAATGAATTCTTCAAGCTCACTTTCTTTTTCTTCGGTGACATGCCCTGAGTTTGGTTCTTTATCATTCTTCACAACACTTCTACTGGCATTTTTAGCCATGTTGCAGAAGCGATTTTCAAGATAGCTAATTTCGGTCGGTCCAAATGAATTATTTGATGTGGCAAATGCTACAGCTTCAGTCCAATAGTCTTTTTCTTGATTTTGAACGTGCTCTTTCAAACGAAGGAGGATTCCCTCACCGTTTTTTCTCACGCCTGCCTGCCCCACATAAACAACATCCTGACCTGTCTCATCAGAGATGCCAAAAAGGAAGTAAACCCCACTTTGCTTAAGAATAGTAATATCTTTACATTTATCTAGCTCAGTGCGAGGAATTTTATATGCAACGCCGGTCCAGTTGGCGAGAGTACACTTAATACGTCCGGTTGGGGTACCATCCATCAAAAATAGGTTTATACTTTTTCCACGTGTAGCCATATCTATTCCTCCAATGTTAGGGTTTCATGCAATAAAGCAGTATCGGTGTTTATACAACAAATTTTAACAGAAAGTATCCTAATAAAATAATTGAAAATAATCAAAGGGTTTCTACAATGATAAATCTATTTTCCTTAAATAAATATTATGTAAAAATTCGCCATATGTAAATAAAATCCTCTTATCGAGTGATTAAATTTAATACAGGCTTTATAATCATTGACTACAATACAACACTAACTTTGTTCAGCATGCTTATTTGAGCCATGATTATGATAATAGGAATCTAATTGATGGAAGCATTTACATAAATGTTTGGACATCTATTGTTATTGTTCGTTTCTACGACTATAATAGTATTTGAAAACTAACTTACTGTGAGGGTGATAAGATGGACTATATCACAGCAAAAGAAGCTTCAGAAAAATGGAGTATTTCAGAACGTCGGGTTCAGGTTTTATGTAGACAGGGTAAGATTCCTGGAGTATATCGTCTTGGTTGGGCGTGGGCAATACCAAAGGATGCTATGAAACCAAAAGATGATAGACATAAGAATATCAATGAGAGGGGTAAGGATGAATTTTAATATTGGACAAATGCAGATGAAAAAATAATTGGTTCGCCATAATAAAATAGCTGTATGGAAAATGGTTACTGCTTTAATCTGTTTGTAGCAGTAACTTCAGTAACAATGGGCTAGTAATATATAAGTTTCATGTAATGTAAAGAGTACAACATTGTTAAAAGTTTATATTAATGATAAAACTACCTGCCTCCAAGATGCTTGTCGTCCATGGAGGTGAGAAAAAATAAGGAGCTGGAACAATGATAACAAAACAAGCATTAGGAAATACCCTTTTTGGAATGGCAGATATCTTGAGAGACAAGGTCGAGGACTACAAGTCATACATCCTCTCACTTTTGTTTTTTAAAAGGCTTTCTGATAACTATACATGGGAAATTGAATACGGTTTACAGGAATTTAGGAAAGAGTTCGGTGTCGAACCAAACGAAAAGCAGAAACAGAAAATCATTGCCGATAAACATGACTTCATTATTCCAGAGGGATGTTTTTGGGAAGACGTACGAAAAGCCCCTCTTGATAAAAAAAACGATGCTTTAAATAAGGCGGTTAATAATATTGCGGATGCGAATGTTGCGCTTAAAGGAGTTATTAATACTGTACGATGGAATGAGCCATCACCTGATGGATCTGGTGGGAAAAAGCTTCATCCAGAAGTACTTAGTCTTCTTGTAAGCTATCTTGATGCGGTGGATTTAAGTAATCGCAATGCTTCAGTTGATGTTCTAGGCGATGCTTATGAGTATTTAATTAAAAGGTTTGCTGACGAAAATAAAGGGGGTACTACCGCGGGACAGTTTTATACTCCGCAAGAAGTAGTAGATATTATAGTTCGGTACCTTAAACCCCAAAAAGGTAACACCGTTTATGATCCGACCTGTGGCTCTGGTGGTTTTTTAATTAATTCTGCCAAATACATTAAAAGAACAACAGGGTCTCAAAAGAATATACGCCTTTTTGGACAAGAAGATGTCTGGAACACGTGGGCGATTGCAAATATTAATATGATCTTACATGGTCTCGATGCCTCAATAAAGAAAGGCGATACTTTAAGAGACCCCAAATTTACAGAAGAGGAAAATGATCTTGCGATTAGAACGTTTGATTTAGTTATGGCAAATTTCCCATTTTCACAAGAGAACTGGTGGAAAAATGGTGAACCCAAAAAAGATAAAAAAGGGAAAGCGGTTTTAAAGAATGATGGCTCCCCTCAATTAGAGTATCCAGGGAAAGAAGATTTTAACGATCCATATGATCGTTTTGAGTATGGAATTCCACCGTACTCAAACGGGGATTTTGCATTTTTACAGCATATAGTAGCTTCAATGAGTGAAAATGGAAAAGCGGGTGTGGTTTGTCCTCAAGGAGTATTATTCCGTGGTCAGCCAGAAAAAACAGAAGAGGAAGATGGACAAAACCGAAAAGCAGATGATGAATATTTAATTCGTCGTGGCTTCTTACAAGGATCAGTCAATAAAGATGGTGAGTTTGTTAGAGGAGTTAATATAATAGATGCAATTGTTGTGTTGCCGGGGAACCTTTTCTATGGAACTACAATACCGGGTTCAATTGTATTTTTCAATAAAAATAAACCGGAAGAGCGTAAAGAAAAGGTTTTGTTGGTTTATGCAGCTAAAGAAGGATGGTACAAAGAAGAACCAAATATGAATGTTTTGTTACCTCAGGACATTTTGCGAATTTCTACAATTCTTGAATCCTGGGGTGATATTGAAATAGCTAAAGAATGGATAACATCCCAAAAGGTACGACTTAGAGAACTCATTAAAGAAGAACTTGACTTTAAGAAAAGTGAAATAGAACTTGATACACAAGAAGACATTAAATTAGCAGAGGAAAAGCTACGAAAAGCAGAGCTGCAAGTAACAGTTAAAGAAGAAGAGGGCAAGAAGCCGACTAAAACAGAGTTGGGTAATTTGGAAAAAGCCAAAGATGCTTTTGGAAAATTAGTTTCCCTGAGAGAACAACGTATTATTGAGGCCGAGAGGCAAGCTGAAATGGAAAGAGCAGCTATTGATGAAGTTGAAGCCGAACTGATCAACATGCTTGCTGATCCTGAGATGCGTAAACGCTATTTTTCTATTGTTGATATGGAGGAACTGGAAGAGAATGAGTTCAACCTAAATATACCACGATATGTGGATACCTTTGAACCTGAGGAAGAGATAGATTTAGGTGAAGCGATCAAAGGCTTTAAAGCTGCTTTGCTGGAAGAAAGTGAAGTTGATGAGTTGCTTTCAAAGCTAATGGAGGTGATTCAAAGATGAAGGCTCTTCAGAAATTTACTAATGCAGGGATACCCAAAGACTGGACTCCGTTAAGGTTGAAAACGGTTTGTAATTTTAACTATGGAATCCCCTTGTCTGACTCAAATAGAGTAGATGGACCCTATCCTGTATATGGCTCGAACGGGATTGTTGGTTGGCACAATTCATATTTTGTTACAGGTCCAGGAATTGTTGTGGGCAGAAAAGGCACTGCAGGAGAAGTATCTTGGGTATTTGATAATTTCACACCGATTGACACTACATTTTATATCACTCTCAAAGACCAAACTAATAACATGAAATATGTATATTACCTGCTTCAAATTTGTGGTTTCGAGAAATTTTCTGGAGCAACAGGGGTTCCTGGTCTAAACAGAAACGATGCTTATAAATTAATAATTCCTATGCCGAAAGAGACTGAACAAAAAGCTATCGCCGAAATTCTTTCCAAAGTTGACCAAGCTATTGAGGTAGTTAAAAAAAGCATCAAGGTAGCAGATAAACTTAAAAAGTCTCTGATGCAAAACATACTCACTGGCAAGCTTAAGCCAGATGGTTCTTGGCGTAGTGAAGAAGAGTTTTATGTGGACGAGAAGTTTGGAAAGATACCTAAGGGATGGCACATAGTCAAAGGAAATAAAATTACATCAAAAATAACAAAAGGCCAATCGCCAAAATGGAAGGGCTTTGAATACCAACCTTCAGGTATACTTTTCGTTACAAGCGAAAATGTGCGAGATGGTTATATTGATGTATCTGAGCCCAAATTCCTACCAGTTGAATTTCATGAGAAGATCAAAAATAGCCAACTACAAAACGGAGATGTATTAATTAATATTGTTGGGGCGTCGATTGGTCGTTGTGCAGTTTATGATCTGAATATAGAGTTAGCTAATACAAATCAGGCAGTATGTGTATTACGAATAAATGATGATAATGATAGCAAGTTTATTTCTTATTATTTACAATCCGAGAAGACTCAAAGAAGGCTTTTGGGTTCTCAAGTTGAGACTGCACGAGCAAATTTGTCTCTTAGTGATTTTAGAAAATTTAAATTTATAATACCTGAAACAAAACATGAACAATTATTAATTGCTGAAGAAATAGAGAAGGTTAATTCTCTTATTGTCTCCAAACAAACCAAGATACACTCACTGAGAATTCTCAAAAAATCGCTCATGCAAAACCTCTTGACGGGTAAGGTGAGAGTGAATGTAGAAGAAATCAACCAATTACTGGAGGAGGTATAAGAATGAGTAAGTTATCAGAACTCAAAGGTGTAGAAAAACCGGTCACTGAATGGCTAACAAAGATGGGTTGGACTTTTAAGAGTAATGAGGACCTAAAGGCTTATAACCGACCATTTTCCAACCCAATCATAAGCCAGATTTTAGTTGAGAAGGTGGCAGAGTTTAATAGGATATCTATAAGCGTTGCTGAAACAGTGGTTGATCAGCTTCTTCAACACCTTAACAACCCAAGTCCAATTATTGGGAACGAGAACTTTCTCGAGAAACTCGTTAAGGGAATCACTCTTTCGATTGATGGAGAAGACCGAGATTTTCATTTTATCGACTTTGATAATATCTGGAACAACAGCATGATTGTTACCAACCAGTACTGGGTGCAAGGCTTTAAAATGGTGAAGACAGATATCGTCCTACTGATCAACGGTATCCCGCTCATACCTATTGAAGCAAAACAGCGTGCCCGAAAGGGAACAAACTGGATTGAAGGGGTAAGACAGTTTTCCACCTATGATCAGAGAGCGGACAAACTTTTTATGTGTCATGGATTTGGCGTTGCCTGCAATGGTCGTATAACCAAATACGGCATACCTGGTGCGTCATCTTCCTATTTTAATGAATGGAAAAGTACTGTCCTGGATACTACGCATGCAAACCCTATTCTTGATGAATCCAATGACCTTTGCAAAACCTATCTGAATGATGAAGATGGCTTTTATCACTTTGATGTGGAACGTCTGCCTAATGGCGAAGTGTTAGAAAGAATGAAGTTAGGAATTATCGGCTTGCTACAACCTGCGAGGGTCTTGGACATTATTAAAAACTTTCTGGTGTTTGAACGAACAGATGGTAAAATCATAAAAAAAGTAGCTAGATACCAGCAGCTTCGTGCTGCCAATAAAATAGTCCATCGAGTTGTTGAATCCGATTTGAAACAAGGTGTTATATGGCATACACAAGGTTCCGGAAAAAGCCTGACTATGCTATACACAGCTTATAAACTCCGCAACATTCCAAAGCTCAATGATCCGACGGTTTATATTGTTGTTGATAGAAAAGATCTTAAAGAACAAATTGGGGGCACTTTTGATGATTGTGAATTTCCTAACGCAAGACCAGTTTATAATATAGGAGATTTGAAGTACATAATCGATAATGCACCAGCAGGAGTATTTATAACGACAATTCAAAAGTTCCGAGAATTGGGAAATAGACAGGATAATAGAGATAATATCATCATTCTTATCGATGAAGCTCATCGAACACAGTATGGTGATTTTCAGATTGAACTTCAGAATGTACTTCCAAATGCTCGACGATTTGCCTTTACAGGTACTCCAATACCTAAAACTCATAAAGAATTCGGAGTTAAAAATGCCAAGGGAAATCAAGAGTATTACCTTGATAAGTATGGGATTAAGGATGCAATTGAGGATGGGGCGACCGTTCCTATTCGCTATACCTTCGGACCGCAGGAGTGGTTTCTTGACAAGGATAAGCTAAAAGCTGGCTATGAAGAAATTACAGCAGATTTAACTGAAGATGAAAAACGAATGGTTGAAAAAAGAGTACAGCCATGGAAAGTTTTTTTGAAACATGAGGATCGTATTGCGGTACTTGCTAAGGATATTGCTGAAGACTTTAGAAATGTCGTGGAACCTCAAGGATATAAAGCCCAGGTGGTAGCTTGTGACAAAGAGGCTTGTGTGCTCTACTATAATGAGCTTCTTAAATATTTTGATCGATCCGAAATAACTATTATTTTTTCTACTGGCAACTATGAAGAAGGGGAGAAGTATGAGTTATTTAAAGATCATTATAAAGAAGATAAGGAACGCCGTAGGCTAATTGCGAAATTTAAGAAACGTATCACACTGGAAGAACAGAGGGAAGGAAATAATCTTAAGATAATTATTGTTTGTAATATGCTTCTAACAGGCTTTGATGCGCCTATTGAGCAGACTATGTATCTTGATAGCCCAATTAGGGATCACAACCTTCTACAGGCTGTTGCAAGAACTAATCGACCATATGATGATAAGGTTTCCAAACTTTCTAAAGAATTCGGTAGAATAGTAGACTATGTCGGAGTGTTTGAAAATTATAAAGACGCATTGAATTATGACCCTGAAGATATTGGAGAGTTTGAGGATGTAGAAAGTCTGGTTCTTCAGTTCCCAAAAGTGCTCGATGATGCTTTTGAACCTTTTAAGGACATTAAGCTTGAGGATACATATGAGTGTTCTATGGCAATCGTCAGAAAGTTAACGGAATTAGATCAGGGTAAATTTGAGCAGTCTTATAAAGAGGTACTACAGTTGTGGGAATCAATATCACCACATCCGAGGCTCAGAGATTATCGTGAGAAGTATTTGTGGCTCAATGCAGTTTATGAGATTTACCTTGAGGAATTCAAACGTCTTGATTTTGAAGCGGAAGTGTATGCAGCGAAGACCCGTAAATTAATTCAGGAAAGTGCGCAGTTGATTGATTTCAAAGGGCATCTACCTGAAGTGAAAATTGATTCGAACTATTTGAATGAACTTAAGGAAACTAAGCTTTCTCCAACCGATAAGGCTGAAAAGATTATTCGCGATATTGAAACTGTAATCAGAAGAAACGAAGCGAATAGTGCAGTCTATATTGAATTCCAAAATAGATTAGACGAGCTTATTAAAAAGAAACAGGAAGAAAGTGATTCAATAGAGCAGTTAATACTAAAACTCAGCGAGCTTTATAGTGAATTAGACGATATTTCGACGCTTCCACAAAGAATGGGATTTGAGGATAGAGGCACATTTGAAATATTCACGCATATTAAAAATGCAAGGATAGAGAATTTTCATGAAGAAATAACCAGAGAGTTTGCAAAAGATGTTGTTGATTCTGTCATTCGGAAGAAGATATATATTGGCTGGCAGGATGTACCGAATGAAATAAATAGGCTACGAGTTAATATAGAAATCTTTGCAGCTGCAGATAAATACCAGCAATTGGCCATTGACGAGGATGCTCATTTAATGGATACAATCATGCTGAGTGTTGTCAAGCATTTTGGTTTGAGGTGATGATCTTGACCGAAGGTTATACATTAGAAAGAAAAAATATTAAACATGCGCGAATAAGAGTATCCGAAGATAAGCAAGTTAGGGTTTTGGTGCCGTATTCTTTTACAGATGAGGATATCTCAGCGCTTATGACGAAAAAATCAAAATGGATTTCTAAACAGCTAGCTTTTTTTGATAAGAAATCTCAAATTGAGTTGAATCGCAACCAATTACTATTCTATGGTAACAGGTATTCTTATTTTTACGACGAAACTTACAGTCGAAAAATAGTAATTGATCATAGCTTCAAAACGATTCGTGCAAAAAAGGATTTACTTGATCCTAAGATTCAAAAAAACTGGTATAAGAAAGAGGCACGTAAATACTTAGTTTCCAGAACTGAAGAGTTAGCGAAAAGCTTAAGTTTTTCGTATAAAGCTATTTATGTAAGAGATCAAAAGACTAAACTTGGGAATTGTTCTCAGGATGGAAACATATCTCTTAATTGGCGGCTAATCAAGGCCCCGACATTAGTTTCTGATTATATCATTATTCATGAGCTTGTTCATACTAGAATAATGAGTCATTCAAGCAAATTTTGGACTATGCTAAAGTCTTTGTATCCAGACTACAAGGATGCAATGAACTGGCTTGACAAGTATGGGAATAGTTTGTGATGAAAATTTCCTTTAAGCTGAAGGCAATTTTATTTTATTTCTGGTGACTTAGGAATAATATTGTTGAAGTCTAAGCTGTAGATAAAAGATGCCTATAGTAGATAACAAAAAAGAGATGAATTTAAAATTCTAATACAGAACAAATCCTTCTCTACGAAAGACTCCCTACCTAGGGAGTCTTTTTGATATAAAATTAATGTACGAACAAGTACGAAAAATATTGACATTCAAGCCATCATAAACTAGAATTATATTATAATGTACGAATGAGTACGATTATATAGAGGTGAAATAAAATGAAAGCTAACTTAATTGAAAATCTAATAATTTCGCATTGCATTGGGGATGAGAGTAAATTCTCAGATGCCGTTTATGAATTGATAAAAGATGAAGAAAAGAAAGGAAATGTTCCTTTAGCAACCCGTTTAAGAAAAGCATATGAAACAAAGCAAAAGACTAAATCGGAGCCTGAATTTAGTGTGAGTTCGGCCAATTTTACGCCTCAAGCAGCACAGGGAGTTACACCGAGAGATAAAGATAGTCTTTTGGAGCTGTACGAAATTGTACAACCAAATGTAAGGTTGGAAGATGTAATATTACCGGAAAGCCAGAAAAGTGCATTAGAACAGTTGATTGAAGAGCAAAAAAATGCTGAGGCTTTAAAGAAACATAACATTGAGCCAGCGAATCGATTACTGCTATGTGGTCCACCTGGTTGTGGAAAAACAATGACTGCATATGCCATAGGTCAAGCGTTAAGTTTACCCATTGCATATGTAAGATTAGACGGTCTTGTGTCATCTTATTTAGGCCAAACAAGCACAAATTTGAGAAAAGTGTTTGATTCTGTACGAAATCAGAGGATTATTTTATTTTTAGATGAGTTTGATGCAATCGCAAAAAAGAGAGATGATTCTAATGAACTTGGTGAATTAAAGCGCGTAGTTACTACACTACTTCAGAATTTTGATAATATGCCGAGTAATGTACTGTTAATAGCTGCTACTAATCATGAACATTTGCTTGATCCAGCAATATGGAGAAGATTTAATCTGACGATAACTATGGAATTACCTAACGAAGTACAACGATTAATATTACTTCAGAAATGGTTGAAAGAATATGCGATTGATGAAACCCTTGACTATGAGAATTTAGCAAAGATTACTGAAGGCCTAAATGGCGCACAAATAAAAGAACTTACTAAAGCTGCAGCTAAAAAATACTTTATTAGTAAAGAAATAAAAACAGAGGACGTTATAGCAATTTTTATTCAGCAACAAACGATGTATTCAGGAAGCAATGATGATGCTATAAAATTACTAAGTGAAATGAACAATAAGGGGGTATCCCTTAGAACACTGGCAAAAGCTATAGGTGTGACACATTCAACACTAGATTATAGAATTAAAAAGTATAGGGGGGAACAAATAGATGAGTAACGAAGATCAAAAACAACACTTGTGGATACCATTTGAGGAAGTCGAAGAAGTTACAAAAAAGCCCATGAAAATTACTGAAGATAGAGGGCTTGATTATGCACAGCATCAGTTTCGGATGGTACCATCCTTATAGGTGAACTGGCTAAAATTCTCAAAGGCAACGGTATGAACATCGGGCAGAATCGCTTATTTGAAAGACTCCGTCAGGATGGTTTTCTCATCAAGCGCAAAGGCACTGATTACAATGCACCGACCCAGAAGGCGATGGAGCTTGGATTGTTTAAAGTAAAGGAAACCGCTATTACCCATTCGGATGGCCATGTCACTATTTCAAAGACCACGAAGGTGACCGGTAAGGGCCAGCAGTATTTTATCAACTATTTCTTAAATGGAGGTAATGTCGATGGACAGGTTTAATGCGGAACACTACCCTGATCCAACAGCTGCCGATGCACTGGCGGCTGTTGCACGAGATGAAAAGGTAAAGGCAAGGAAGCCCTGCGTGTTCATCTGCTCTCCATTTGCTGGGGATACTGTAGCGAACACAATGAGAGCTATTCGGTACATGCGGTTTGCAGTGATGAAAGGTGCGATTCCCTTCGCGCCTCATCTGCTGTACCCACAAGTACTGGATGAAAACGATCCCTCTGAACGTGAGCGTGGTCTGGTTTTTGGAATGGTCTGGCTCGGCAAGTGCGATGAGTTATGGGTGTTCGGTAGCCACATATCAAATGGCATGGATCGCGAGATTGCTAAAGCAAAGAAAAGAGGTATTCCCATCCGACGTTTCAGCGATGCTTGTGAGGAGGTTTGCGAATGAAGATAGCAATCGGCAACAGCCGAATGGATAAAAGATGGAAAAACAAGGACATCTCGTGGGAGGAATTTAAGAACACCGTCCGTACTACAAGGCATATAACGATGTACTTAAAGAGTATGTGAAGACAGGTAAAATTTCCCTGACAAAAAGATATATACTTAGGTTCCAACCACAACCCATAATAAAGCTCTTTAATGATATTATGCAAAACAAATGGAGTTCAATCAATCACATTGCTAGTAATAGGAAAGAGGCCGAAGGTAATATTATAAATAAGCTAAAAGAACTGCGACAGTTAGATTTAATTGAAGGAAGCAATGAATCATTTAAACCAACAAATTTAGCTACTAAAGCTTATAATAAAATGAAGATTCCTGAGTACTTAAACGGCATAATGAAGCAAAACAGTATAGTTAGAGAAGTAATTAGCAAAGTAGCGGTTGAGAAGAAAATGCATTTAAATGCAGTTAAAGAACTCATAAAGAAGGAAATGCCATTCATTGATGCCAAAGATACTACATGGCTATTTTATGCAAGGGTTATAAGTGGGTGGTTAAAAGCCGTTAATATTTTGGCATATAAGGATAGTGTTTTGTTACCTAAACAAACAGGTGATGAAAGTATTGACTATTTAAATTCAACTGGGTTTATCCCTTCAATTTATATGCAGCAGTTAGGAAGATTTATTAATGTATTTGTTGGGTCAAAAGAACCTAAGAGCATTAAGCAGCTTTCGGAAGCCCTAGGCAGAAAATCAATTAATGGGGCTATAACAGATTCTAGTTTTCTTGGCCTTGTAGATATTGTTGCTAGAGGATATTACAAGTTAACAAAAGATGGAGAACGTTTCTGCAATATGGAAATAGATGAACGGCGTAAGTATATCTTTAGCAGGATTGATTCAATTGAACATATTCACAACTATATTAATGATATAAAATCAGGAATTGAGCAAGATTCTGCATTTGAAAAAATGGTAGAATCATTAGGTGGTAATAAATGGAGTGAAGAGACTTATAAATGGAAGCACAAATTAATTAAAAATTGGCTTATTTATTGTGGGATATTGAAAGATAGTAGAGGCCGTAAAAAAATGGTTAGGAGATTCCCGAATAGAACAGACTTGTATAATGATAGGAGCACACAAATGATCACCATAAAAAACACCCCAAACCTTACCGGAGTATCCATAAGCGGAGATTTAAATGACCTCTACAACCTTGTGGAGGCCTTACACGAAATCACCGTAAATGAATACTCCGAAAAACACCACCAATACATAAATATCTCCACCCGGGTTCTTGGGCTCTGCTATGACATCCGGCATGCCTACCAGGGAGACCGGAAGGTTGAGCTTGTTGACAACAACATGACCGAGGATAAAATGAAGTGGCACTCCATCATTGCTCCCAAAAATAACGTTTATTACAGCTGCAACTATCTCTACCCGGAGATGTTTTTCGTCATGCTTGCCTTGAATGCCCTTGTTGAACTTCGGATCAGGGATCTTACAAAGGCAAAGTACATCTTCAAAGAAGCAATGGACAAGAAGGTTATCTGGGATGAAACAATCGCAATCATCCGGCTTTTTCAGGCTGAATTTGTGAAATGTGTCAAAGGCACATTCACAGAGGCCACCTTTGCCAGATGGATGAATGTGATGAATAGTGATTATATAAGTATTGAAGATATTGCCGGACAGTATGTTGATTTGCTGAACATCAAATATATAGATATGACTAAGGAAAAGCGCCTCAAAAACCTGTCCTCTATTGCCAAGAGAATCGCAGAATTCAGATATGACAATGACCATAAGGAAATAAAGGAAGTTGTTACTGAGGCAGCAAGAGAACATCGGTGTGAACCGGGAGCAATTAAGCTGCAGGGGATTGAGTATCCTGAGGATTTTGAATGGTAAATTGATAGAAAACAGAGCTTGATTTTATTGGAAATGTAATATAGAATAAAAAACAGAACAAATGTTCGAATTTATTTTTAAGGGAAAACAAAATGAGTATTGAAAACAATTCTGAGTTTCTTATATACCAGACCGATGACGGTCAAACAAAGATTGATGTACGTATTGAGAATGAGACTGTTTGGCTTACTCAGATGCAAATGACAGCGCTGTTTCAGACAACAAAGCAGAATATAAGCCTTCATATCAATAATGTCTTTAAAGAAGGAGAACTTGACCCAAATGCAACTGTCAAGAAATACTTGACAGTTCAAAATGAAGGCAATAGAAGGGTTTCGAGAGAAATTGACCATTACAACCTTGATGTTATCATATCCGTAGGCTACCGTGTAAAATCCCACCGCGGCACACAGTTCAGAATGTGGGCAACCCAGCGCCTCCGCGAGTACATCATCAAAGGCTTTACCATGAATGATGATTTGCTGAAAAAATCCGGTGGTGGCAATTATTTTGAAGAACTCCTACAGCGCATCAGAGATATCCGTTCCAGTGAGAAGGTATTTTACCGTAAGGTGCTGGAAATCTATGCAACCAGCATTGACTACGATCCGCGGGCAAAGGCAACACAGGAATTTTTCAAAACGGTACAGAATAAAATGCACTATTCCGCTCATGGAAAAACTGCTGCAGAAATTATATATGAGCGTGCAGATGGGAATAAACCTAATATGGGGCTGACATCTTGGACAGGCTTAAATCCTAAAAAGACAGACATAACCGCAGCAAAAAACTATCTTAATGAGGAAGAACTTGATACGCTAAATCGAATTGTAAATATGTATCTGGAATTTGCTGAGCTGCAGGCCATAAGAAGAAAGCCGATGTATATGGCAGACTGGATCAGCAAGCTTGATGAATTCATGAAAATTTCCGAAAGGGAGATCCTTACCCATGCAGGCAAGGTGTCTCATGAAATTGCTATACTTAAGGCAAATGAAGAGTTTGAAAAATTCACTGAGCGTACAAAGAATGAACTGTCTCAGGTTGAAAAGCACTTTATTGAAAGCATTGAAGGTACTGTAAAAAAACTGAAGGAAAGCAAAAGGAAACATTGATAAACTGAACCATGGGACAAATGGCTATATTATTCCGATAACGGAAATATATCAATGAAAAAGTATAATTTCCGAATATATATTTCCGAACCTGACATTCTGTCCTTTCTGTCCCATTAGTCACAGAGGGGGCAGGCTTACAACGTAAACCCTCCAGGCAGAATCCGTTCCTCCCTGAACCCCTTAAACAACTCAACCTTACTAACCCTTAACACGTCTTTCACCGCCACAAACCGGTCAAACCAGTTGGCCCTCTGTAGCGGAGTGGCGTTTTTAGCATCACCCTCGCCTCCACCAGCAGGAAAAAGGCATGGCAGTTTGCTACAGTGAAAAGCATTTTTGTCCAACGAGAAATACAAGGGTGATGCACTTCTTCAAAAATACTTTACGGTGGACTTCTTGACTAAAAAGCGTAAGAGCAATGAGGGCGAGGTTCCTCAGTACTATGTTCAGAACAGCCACCCGGCCATTATTGAACCTGATGAGTTCGATGCGGTTCAGGCAGAAATTGAGCGACGAAAAGGTCTCGGTAGGCCATCCGGTTGCAGCAGCCCTTTCTCAGAGAAGCTTGTCTGCGGTGATTGCGGTGGCTTTTTCGGCTCCAAGGTTTGGGGCTCTAACACAAAATACCGCCGTATTATCTGGTGGTGCAATGAAAAATACAAGAGCGACAAAAAGTGTAATACACCGCATGTAACAGAGGAGGATGTAAAGCAGCGTTACCTCATAGTTTATAATACTCTAATGGGTGACCGGGAGGAATTTGACGATAGGCTATGGGCTTTGGCTGTCGGGAAGGTCAAGGTAATGCCGGATGGCAGACTGGTTTTTAGCTTCAGGGATGGTACGGAGATTGAAGCATAGTTTTTATGAAATTAAGACAATTGAGATGTAATTCTTTGAGGAAAAATACGCATCTGGAATGGTTTGACATTATTGTAACGTTGCGTTACAATAATGTCAAACCATATTTTTGGAGGCTTTTTTATGGACATTAGAGAAGAACTATTCCGTGAAAACTATTTGTTTACGCGTGAAGATATATTAAAGTCACTAGAGTTATTTGTAGAACACGAGAAACTAAATGAAGAGTCTGGATATTCAAGCGAAGTTGTGAAGAATAGAATAAAGCTTTGCAACAAGTTTATTGCAGCAGTAAAGAAATGCAAACTTCCGGTTTTGACCGATCTTTGGTGGTTCTATGAATATCAGTTTTTAGGTAATAGCATAGAGCTACATCTTAGTCAGGCTTCTGAGATTGAAGTTGAAAATGGCGAAATTAGTGTCATGACATCAACAGTGGAGCACACTTTAATAACGGTTGAATGCGATTACCTTACAGTTGAGAAGTATGCCTCCATGCTTGGAATTGAACCTGTTACGGTCAGGCAATGGATTAGGCGTGGGAAATTAAGACATGCAAAAAAGAATGGTCGTGATTGGTTAATTCCCAGCACTGAAGATAAGCCCCAACGTGGCTTTTCCCCTGTGCAGTACTTAGTGGAAAATGAAGCCCAGATTGACAGTGGTGAATTCCCTCTGTTATCCGCATGCGACTCAATATCTATCTTTCAATCTCAAGATAACAAAAGCAAATTCATTTGTTACCTTAATAATTATAAAACTAAATTCCACAGTGAGCTTGAACTGACAAGAAGCGAGGTTGAAAGGCTGGAACATACAATTATTGAATCGGGTAAAGCAAGAGTTGAAGGGAGTATACAATACGTCCCTTATATTAGAGATATAGAAGACTGAGTAATCGGCATTACTCGGATATTTAAATAAGAAATTTATTAGGTTGGAATTGGAGGTGAAAGTGTGGCAAAGAAATCTTTTAACCAACAACTGCAGGATAGCAGGGATATGCCCAAAATAGCTGAGATTACAGATCCAAAGGAAATTACAAGAAATGGTGGAACTAAACTGCTTATCGCTCCACCACTTGCCTATGACGAAATAATGAAAAAAGTTCCAGCAGGAAAGGTTATTACTTCTGACTACATACGAAGCTATTTAGCAAAGAAGCATGGTGCCGACAATACCTGTCCTTTGACTGCAGGAATATTTATTAATATTGCAGCAAAAGCTTCTGTTGATCGTGGAGTTGATGAGACACCTTATTGGAGGACCCTGAAAAAAGATGGTGAGCTTAACGAGAAATACCCTGAAGGTATTGATGGGCAAAAGCTGCATCTTGAGATTGAAGGTCATACCATTATTCAGAAGGGCAAAAAGTATTTTGTGAAGGATTACAAGGAGAAGTTTTTTGAATTAACTGAATAAATTTACTTAAGGGGGATAACCCATGGATATAGTCAATTGGTTGCTGGAAGGTGAATCATATGTTCAATATGCCGTGAGAAAAAATATTCTGAAGCAGAATAAGAATGAATTAAGCGAATTAAAAGCTTCTGTACTGTTGGATATACGAATTCAAAGGTATTTGAGTGATATAGTTGATTTTAATGCAACACTTGTTACTAATCATAAAAATCCCGATATACCAATACACAAATTGCTATTTTTGCTGGAAGTGGGACTGGATACCGATGTTCCTCAAATAGACATGGCAATACAGCAGATATTAAAGAATAAAGATGAAAATGGAGTTCCGAAGAGTATGACTAACATACCGAAGCACTTCGGTGGTTCGGGAGAGGATACACTCGCCTGGTCGTTATGTGATGCACCACTTATGCTATATGCTTTATTAAAAGCAGGGATGGATTATGATAACCAAGTCAAAGAAGGTGTCGAACACATTATTGCATTAATTAGAACTAATGGATTTCCTTGTGTAGTATCTAAGGAGCTCGGCAAATTTAGAGGACCTGGAAAAAAGGATGATTGCTGTCCTTACGCTACACTTATAATCCTGAAACTCCTATCGATAGTTCCTGAATACCAAAAATCAGAATTGGCAAATTCAATATTAAATGTTTTGTTGGATTTATGGGAAGAAAGCCAAGAGCAACATCCTTATATGTTTTACATGGGGACGGATTTCAGGAAGCTTAAAGCACCTGCTCTATGGTATGATATCGTGAGTGTGGCTGATTGCTTAAGTTATTTTGAATCTGCGAGGAAAGATAAGCGTTTTGGTGAAATGCTTGATGTTATTGAAAGTAAAGCAAACTCACACTATCAGTTCATACCTGAATCTATATATCAGAAGTGTAAGGAATGGGACTTTGGCCAAAAGAAGCAACCGTCTGCGTGGCTTACTTATTTATGCGCTAGATTACTGGAGCGAAGCGGAAGGATTAGCTTTGAGTAATTGTGTTGAAAGGAGTTTAAGCATATGTCTGTTTCGAAAATTGGTTGTTGCGGAGCCTACTGCAGGACTTGCCCTGCATTCCAGGAGCAAGCATGCAAAGGATGTAAAATTGGTTATGAAAACGGCGAAAGAGAAATTTCAAAAGCAAAATGCAAAATAAAAGTTTGCTGCATCAATAGCAAACATCGATCCTGTGCTGATTGCAACGAATATGCTGCTTGCAATACTGTTAATGACTTTTATAACAAAAACGGCTATAAATATGGAAAGTATAAGCAAGCAACAGAGTTTATCAAGAAGAATGGATATGATGCCTTTCTTGAAATTGCAGATAAGTGGAAAAACGCACATGGGAAGTACTGAAGGTGTAGGTTTCACCGATTTTATACCCACTGCCAATTGAACGGTGCTTGGCAATGTAATAATTAGTTTACAACATGGAACAGATTGGTTGATGGATATGAGGAGTATTTACCTTTGTGGAAGGAAACCCTTGAGGGGGATGATGTAGTTAAAGTATATAGGACAAGGGAAATGATGAACTTGGTCAGGAAAGTCGAATATATAAATGAAATGCCTTATGGGTTGATGCTTAAGATCCTGTCTCATTTTGAAATTGGCATGATGACACCATTGAGGTTGTATTCCTTGCAGTGGTAATTATAGAAGTTGCAGTAAATGATTTGAAATGAAATTAATGAAATTTTAGATTTGGAAATGAAAGAATTCCTGCAAAAAGCTATTGACAAATCGGTAATGTTATGAAAAAATATCTATCAAGTTGAGTATGCATAAGAGCAATGTTGCTTGAGCTGCATAGGGGCAATAAAGCCTTACACGTGGATATATACCCGCGGAGTCACAGAAGATGTGATTCTGCGGGTTTTTATTATTTCGAAGGAGGTTTTCTTATGGATTCAGTGAGGCTTAAGTATTTAGGTAATCCAACATTGGATACAGAACGATTAATACTAAGAAAACTTGATATTACAGATGCAAATGATGTTTTTGAGTATGCAAAACATCCGGAAGTCGCAAGGTACGTGACTTGGGAAGCACATAAGTCCATTGAAGATGCGAAGGGTTTTATTAATTGGGCGCTTGGACGTTATAAAAGCGATGAAGCTGGGGAATGGGGAATTATGCTTAAAGAGAATAGCAAAATAATCGGAGCCATGGGTTTTGTCCAGCTTGACCTGCAAAATTCTTGCGGGGCAATTGGGTATGTTTTATCAAAGGAATATTGGGGTAAAGGCATTATGACTGAAGCAGTTACACGTCTAATATCTTTTGGTTTCAACGACATGGAGTTAAACAGGATAGAAGCTGTTCATGCAGTTGAAAATGAGGCTTCAGGTAAGGTTATGCAAAAATCAGGAATGCAGTTTGAAGGTGTTTTGCGTCAGAAAATGTTTGCAAAGGGAAAGTTCTGGGATGCTAAACAATATTCTATTATAAAAGAGGATTGGCTTGTAAAGAAAGAAGGGACTATATGAGAACATTGTCTGAGCGGGTACAAACAAAATTAACAGGATGTGGTGTTGAGATTGCAACAAAAAATGACCTTGAGGATATCCTGAAGCTTCAAAAGCTTGCATATCAGGAAAATGCAATAAGATACAATGATTTTACAATTCCACCGCTTACTCAGACTTTGGAAGAACTGAAGAAAGAATCGGAAGGTTCGATTATTCTAAAAGTTGTTGAAGACAGGATGATTGTAGGTTCGGTAAGAGCCTTTGAGAAGGACGGAAGCTGCTATATTGGAAGACTTAGTGTACATCCCAGTTATCAGAATAAAGGGATAGGCAAAAAGCTTATGAAGGCTATTGAAAAATGCTTTGAGGGAGTGAGGTTTGAACTGTTTACAGGGTATTTGGATGAAAAGAATCTCGCCTTTTATGAAAAGCTGAGCTATAAAAGATTCAGGGAAGAAAAGATTAATGATGATCTACGGTTTGTTTATTTTGAAAAGAAGGCAGGGGTGTAGCCATGGAGAGAATGGACAAAATAAAAAATCACTTTGAAGAAGAAGCGGAGATGTATGACGGTATAATAAAAAATCTTATACCCTATTACAATAAAATGGTTGAGGCACTGGTGAATACTTTGCCTTTTGACCGAACTGCTGAAATTGATGCTATTGATCTGGGCTGCGGTACCGGCACTATATCACGGGCAGTAAAAGATGCTTATCCGAAAGCAAAATTAACATGTGTGGATATTTCTGAAAAAATGCTTAAAATAGCTGCTGGTAAGCTGAGTGATGTATCAGATGCAACATTCGTAAACAGAAATTTTTATGACTTCAGCTTTGATAAAAAATATGATGCCGTAGCTTCATCTCTTGCTCTCCATCATCTGGCGACAAAACAGGATAAGCTTGAATTTTACCGAAAAATATACTCATGTCTTAATAGTGGTGGCGTATTTATAAATGCAGATGTGGTTCTTGCATCCACAGATGCTCTCCAAGGCCGATATATGGCACAGTGGAAGAGCTTCATGTGCAAGAACGTGTCAATGGATGAAGTTGATAACAAATGGATTCCAACATACTACGAGGAAGACCGTCCGGTATCAATGATGGATCATTTTGAAATGCTGAAAGGTGCCGGATTTGAGGTTATGGATGTAGTCTGGAAGTATTACAATTTTGCCGTGTACATGGCACTAAAGTGAGGGGAATCCAATGGGAATAAAGGTTGTAAATATACAGGGGAAAATTGGAATAGCAAAATCCCATCTGCTGGCCGCACTTCTTAGAAGCATCGGAGTACCTGCCGGGTTTTGCTAGCAAGGACTTCTGTTTGATGATATAAGTGACCGGAGGATTGTCATTCACGGTTTGGCTGGAGTATATATTAAAGAAATTGATAAGTGGATAAGGTTGGATGCAAGAGGGAATATACCAGTAGTTGGTGCACAATTCAGCTTAACCGAGGAAAGACTTGCTTTTCCTGTAAGGCAAGAACTAGGATAGTTAATTTATTCTGAGCCTTCAATAGCTGTACAAAGGTGTCTGTTTGATTCAATGGACCGGGAAGCGCTTGTTTTGAATCTGCCCGGAAAGGTTTGATTCTCAAAAAAAGTATTCTGAGACAGGAGGAGTATATACATGATGCTTGAATTCAAAAATGAACTTCCAACCCTTGAAGAATATAAATATCTTCGTTCGGCAGTAGGGTGGAAGCTTGTTGACGACAAATCAATATTAAAGGGGCTCGATTCTTCTACATATTCGATTCTGGCCAAAGTAGGAGATAAAACCATTGGCATGGGGCGCATAGTTGGGGATGGGGGTATTTTTTCATTAATTGTTGACATCATTGTGATTCCTGAATACCAGGGTCAAGGCATTGGTAAAAAAATTGTTCAGAACATCATGGACTGGATAAAGGCGAATTGTGCTGTAGAAAGTACAGTGTGGCTTTTCGCTGCTAAAGGGCGTGAAGGTTTTTACGAAAAATTCGGCTTTGAAAAACGTCCTATGGATGGTTATGGTGCTGGAATGCAGTGGTTTTGGAGGAGACATGATCATGCCTGAAGATATAAGATATATAAGGAAAAATGAACTTGAAAGTCTTTTGGATTTGTATACACAATAAAACAAAGATGATCTTGAGCTTGAAGAAAACGAAAAATTATCGGCTCTGTGGGAATGCATTCTTAATAATCCAAGTCATCATTATCTTGTTGCAGGGGCAGAGGAGAAGAGACACTTAAGTTTTATGAAAAGGCAGGGTTTGAAAGAGGCAAAAAGACTGGATTCATTGTGAAATACTAAGGGGTGGTGGCGTTGAAAGAAGAACAGGATACTCTTTTGCATATTTTTTATTGCCTAGAAAACCAGAATCAGCCTGTAAGCATGGACTCTATTAAACGTAATTTAAGCTGGTCAGGGAATATATCCCTGGTGGCTGAGGATGAAATCAAACGGTTGATTGAAAAAGGCTACTTGACTACTGAAAATGATAATATATTTTCATTGACCGATATTGGTCGGAATGAAGCTTATAAAGCAAGCAGAATCATGGTGAAAAATGAATTTGATAAAAAGGTTACAAGACTAACAGGAAGCCGCACATACCTTGACTATTGCGAAGAGGTCTATGGCTACAGAATGTATCTTTTCAATATGATGGATAAAGAACAGCTTGATTTCATTATCAATTCTGTTTATATATCACCGCAGGACAAAATTCTGGATTTGGGATGCGGTACAGGAAATGTCCTCAACACTCTTTGTTCGAAATACAACTGTAAAGGAATCGGTATTGATCAATTAAGTAATGGGGTTGTAGAAATAAACAGCAAAATGATTACATATATTGATGGCGATATTGACAGGCTTTCAGATTATGATATAAAGCCCAGCATAACAATTGCCGTCGATAGTCTGTATTTCAGCAGTGATCTGGATAAATTGATCCAACAGTTAATAAGTATAAGAAACAACAGATTATTCTTATTCTATTCCCAGTATGTTCTTGATGAATCCGCAGTGGACAGGAGTATGCTCCAGCGTGATAAAACAAGGCTTGCAGAGGTACTGGATAAAAACTGTGTATCCTACGAAACAATTGATTACAGTGGGAATGAAGCTTTATTGTATGAAAAATCTATTAAAGCACTATTGAAATATAAAAAAGCATTCGAAAATGAAGGAAATTTGGATCTTTTTGAGAATAAATTAAGAGAGGATATGGGAGGGAAGGAGATATACAGTAAGGGTCTTGCAAAAAGGTACCTTTATATTGTTAATAGGAAATAAAGGATTTGGTGATAAGTTTGAAGGAGATACCTCAAAGGTGGATTATAAAATAATAGGAATACGTGAAAATAAAGAATGAACATTAGGAGGGCTGAAAATGAGACTGTCATTTTTACAAAAACTTGGTGCCTATTCGATTATTGCAGGAGGATTTTTATCAGCTGCTTATGCGTTTTGCTTTACGCTTTTGCTGCCTGTACAAGAACCGACCAAAGATTTCTCGAAAATGGTTAGCCACCCGAACTGGATCTGGGTTACTTCGCTTGCCTTGCCGGGGATAATCCTGATGGTTTTCGGTTTTACAGCAGTATATAGCAGGATATATGAAAAATCCGGGTGGCTTGGTTTTACAGGATACTTTTTCATTACTACTGCTTATGTTTTTCAGGCAGCTCAACTCGTTTCAGAAATCTTTTTATACCCGATTATTGCTGAAAATGCTTCCTCAGTTGAACTTTTAAGCAAGAATATTATTTTGAACCATCCGCTAAATACAGTTTTTTCTTACGGCTTTCAAGCAATTATACTGCTCGGCGTGCTTTTGTTCGGAATAACACTTATACGGTTCAAAGAATTTAATAAACTTGGTGGGATACTTTTTCTTTCAGGGGCGGTATTTTATGCTGCAGTATCTGCTCTTTCCATTTTCATAGGGATAGCGGGCATAATTATGTTTTCGGCGGGCTGCACAATCATTGGTCTTAATCTTATGAAAATGAAAAAACAAGTGTAATTATGGCTTCGCTGACTCACAAGTAAATGAATTTTACAATAAAGACTTTCCTAAATAATGAGGTAATAAATTAATGATTATTGCTATCACTGGAAGCATAGCTTTTAGCTTTGCAATTATTTTATACATACTAATTGCTTTGGGACAACCATATGGCGAGTTTGCTATGGGAGGAAAATATAAGATTGTTCCGAAAGAAAAAAGGTTTATTTTTGGTATTTCTGTTATTGTCCAAATTGCAGCAATTGTTGTAGTCTTACAGACTGCCGGTGCAATTCCTCTTATTTTTTCACAAAGCACTACAAGGGGAATATGCTTTTTCTTTGCAGCATTTTTATCACTGAATGTAATTGCCAATGCCATTTCCAATAGCAAAAAAGAGAAATATGTAATTACACCAATTTCTTTCATAACTGCTATTTGTTTCTGGATAACAGCAATTGGGAGATAAAAAGCTGTACTTTTTTGTGTGATATATGCACCCACTAATAAATGCGGAGGTTACATGGCAAGTATAAGCATAAGGAACGGTAACAGCTATAAAGCAAAAGATAAGGTGAAAATCGTAGTTTTTACCGAGGGTACTGTACTAAGACCTAAAAGCATTATCTACCATTTCAGCCACTCATCCTATGTTCCGATAGGTGATTCTGTTGAGAGATTAAAGGTATGGGAGCAGCAGGGGGTGGAAATTCTCTATATAACTTCCAGGAAAAAAGAAAAACAGGTAGAGAAAATCAAAGAGTTACTCTTGAAATATGATTTTCCAGGAGAATACCTTTATTATAGAGGAGCAGGGGAGAAGTACAAGGATATAGTCGAGGGAGTTATTCCTGGTGTTTTGATAGAAGATGATTGCAGAAGTATCGGCGGTTCATGGCAGATGTGTATTACTTATGTCAAGCCGGAGATAAAGGACAGAATAAAATCAATTGTTGTTAGGGAATTCAAGGGCATTGATTGTTTGCCGTACAAGCTTCAGGACTTGATGAGCATATAAGGCGATGAGCCTGGAAAATTATCAGTATGGGGGAATTAGAAAGATGAGACTGATAGAAAGAATAAAGGAATTAGGCGATAACTATGGTATTGACTTTATTGGTGTAGCAGGAATCAACCAAGTTAGAAATGAAATCAATGATATTAGTGGTTCCTTGATATCTGATTTCCCAAGGGCGTTATCTATAGGTATAATATTGCAAAAGAGTATTGTAAACCTTTTAAATGATAGAGATACATATGAAAATGTGCTTCAATATAAAACACATGCTTACGATATAATAAATGACCGGCTAGACAATTTTGCTTCGATTATCAGTTCTGTTATACAGCGAAACGGGTATAAAGTAATGCCATTACCCGCGGCAGAGCGTATAGATAGTAATAGAGTTTGTGCTTCAATGTCGCATAAAGTTAGTGCAAGACTAGCTGGTTTTGGATGGATAGGAAAAAACTGTCTTTTGGTAAATCCCAATTATGGTCCTCGTATAAGATGGACTACAGTACTTACTGATGCTCCATTTGAAGAAAATAAAGAAATATTAGAAAGTCAATGTGGTAGTTGTAATAAGTGTGTTAAAATATGTCCTGTTCAAGCCCTAAAAGGTAGAAATTATGTGGAACATGAACCACGTGAATTAAGGTTTGATGTGAAAAAATGTGAAGAATATTATAATTCTACGCTTAAAGAAGCAGGCAGACTTCAGGTATGTGGTATGTGCCTCTATGCCTGCCCGTTTGGTAAATGAAATTAATTTAAAGAAAACGGATTACCGATGTCACACTTTAACAATTTGTATGTCTAAATATATGAATGTGTTAGTTAAATAGTGAAGCAGTATCATATATACAAATCAGGTGAGGGCATTTATGAATGAAAACATTGACGGTGTAGTAAAGAAGGCTGTTGGCGGAGATAAAGCATCTCTGGAAGAAATTATAATCAATATTAAGGATATGGTTTATAACCTTTCTATTAGGATGCTCTGGAATCCTACTGATGCAGAAGATGCAACTCAGGAAATCCTTATAAAAGTGATAACGAATCTATCAAAATTTCAAGGATATAGTAAATTTTCTACATGGGTCTACACATTCCAATAAGTATATAATCTTAAATACTGATTAAGCATGAGGGGGCTAAGTAATGGGAAGGATTATTTTTTCGCTGGTGATAGGAGTGGTTGCTGGAATAATTGATATTATTCCAATGTTTTTACAAAAGCTTGACAAGTATGCAATATTATCGGCTTTTGTGCAGTGGATCATTTTAGGATTTATAATTACCCATATTCAATTTGGTGTTGAAGGATGGCTTAAAGGATTGATAGTTTCAGTGCTGTTAGCACTTCCAATTATTATTCTTGTTATGAAAACTGATTTTAAATCGATTTTTCCCATTCTTGTTATGTCAGGAATATTAGGAAGTTTAGTTGGCTTTATAGGTGATAAGTATGTCAAGTAAAACATCTATGCAAATAAAAGTTGTGAATGCCAGGCTTTTGAAAGATTATGGAAGCTGGATTTATTGCGATGTCTGTAACAGTACAGTTGGATATCTTTGCTACACTACATATCAATACTTTGTATATAATTTTACTTGTAATTGTGGAAGCAAAGGTGTGGTTGAAATTAGAAGAATAGAGGGTGAATCTGATAAGATATTGGATAGTACGTTGAATTTGCTTCTGAGAAAAGGGAGGCTGTGTTGCCCGTTTGATCAATCGCCGTTGTTTTCTATAGTTAATAAAAATGTTAAAGAATGCAGTTATGATATTGTGTGCAAGAAGTGTTTTAAACACTTTACCATTTAAGTTTATGTCGCAAATTTATGCTTATATAAACAAAAAAGTATGCATAAAAGTCAAAATAGATTAAAGTACTCTATGTAGCAAAAATTACCAAAAAGTCTTGCAGCACAAATATTTGTAACTGATTAAGGCTTTTTGTGTTTTTGAGGAAAACATAGAGCTAAACCTGCACTAAATAATGTTCTATTCATGTAATGCAGGTTTTTATTAATCTTGTATTAGAAGTTGGATATGATTGCCTTTTTATAAGTTTCTGCTGTGCTATATTAATATCATCACTCAAAGCTATTGCTATCAGTCCTGGTAATACAAACAGCAAAATTAGCAGTTTTACTTATACAGTAAGCTATAATAGCGATATTGGAACAAACAGCAGCAATATTGCTGCACCTAGGCTTAAAGCTACACCAAAAAAAGGAGACAAGGTAATAAATGGCGCAGCTTCTCCGTTATCAACAGTAACGATTAAAGTGAATGGGAAGGATGGTGGAACAGCTAAAACAGATTCAAAGGGTAATTTTACTATAAAACTGAGTAGTGCACTAAAAGCCGGAGATAAGCTGGAGTTGACATATAAAATCAATAACAAATCCAGTGCACCTTTGAATATAACGATAAAATAAAAAGGGTTATTTGTTCTGTCAACAAGAAATAAAAGTCAGATTATTATATAATATTTTATAAGATGATTGGTACTGTCAAAGCTAGGATGAACAAGCTTTGATTTAGTCGTGGGTTTGTAAGTCTAGGCATCGCCTTAACCACGATTTATCTGAAAACCCTTGATAATCAAGGGTTTTCAGCGTTTGTTCAGAGTACTTGGATGGACACCCCAAAAGATGGCGGTGGAATGGAACAATGTTGACATCGCCCTTTTTAATAGGCTCCCAAGAGAGGATAAAAACCTGATTGCTGTTGTTGAAGCTAATAAAAAAAGAAATTCCTGCCTGACGGCCTATTCACAGGCACGAGGTTATGCAAGTGCAAAAGGCAGGGAAAGCTGCAATCTGCTGATTGTCTCTGATGGTCTCCGGTATGGTGTGTACATTAGGAAGGATGACGATTATATTCTTCATGCCTATATGAATCTTACCGACTTTAAGAATGAATATCCCATATATGGGTGTAAAGGGATAAGAGAGGGCATTGGCGGGCAAAAGCTTCATCTTGGGATGGAAGGTCATACCATTATTTGAGGAGGATTTTTTATGGATATTCTAAATAGGTTGTTGGAATGCGAGCCATATGTTCAATATGCTGTGAGAAAAAATATTCTGAGGCAGAATAAGAATGAATTAAGCGGATTAAAAACTTCTGTGCTATCGGATATACGAATTTATAAATATTTAAATGATATAGTTGATTTTAATGCAACACTCGTTACTAATCATAAAAATCCCGATATTCCAATACATAAATTGCTATTTTTGCTGGAAGTGGGACTGGATACCGATGTTCCTCAAATAGACATGGTAATACAGCAGATATTAAAGAATAAAGATGAAAATGGATTTCCAAAGAGTATGACTAACATACCAAAGCACTTCGGTGGTTCAGGAGAGGATACACTTGATATTATTGAAACTAAAGCAAACTCAAAATATCAGTTCATTCCTGAATCTGTCTATCAAAAGTGTAAGGAATGGGACTTTGGTCAAAAGAAGCAACCATCATAAGTAAATCTTGAGCCATGACAAGGACAATCCCAGGATTTTTCTGCTGAATTCCAGCTTAATTCGCAGCCCATATGTGTGCATGTTGTATCTACGACATGTAGTGTGTCCTGCTCATCCCTATATGCTCCAGCTCTTTGGCCGCTTGCCTCAATCACTTTTCCTTCTCCCGGTCTAATATCTACATCCAGCGAAAGGGAAGATAATTTACCTTTTATTAGTTCCTTTGCAACATTAAGGTTTTCCACAGCAAAGGTTTTAAGTGAAGCTGATATTGTTTGTCGAGATGGATTGTACACATCCTGCCAAGGACTATTCCCATTAACGATTAAATCTCTTAATAGCATAGCGGAAGCCACACTGTTGGTCATTCCCCATTTCCCATAGCCGGTAGCTACATACATATTGGGGGTTTTTGATGTGAAGTGTCCTACATATGGCAGGTCATCTAAAGTCATACAGTCTTGAGTAGACCAACGATAAGGAATGTCTGCTACTGTAAAGGTTTCATTTGCAAAGTCTATTAATGCTTCATAGTGCTTGATAGTGTCTTCGCCCTGTCCTGTTTTATGATGCTCGCCCCCGATTAATATCAATTCACCATGCTCAGTTAGCTGATTTCGTAAAGAGCGTCCAGGCTCTTCAGCTGTTATATACATTCCACCCGGATACTTTTCCTTTGCCTTGATTGCAACAACATAGGACCGTCCGGGATATATCCTTGTGAAGTACAAACCGGTTTTATTATAACAAGGGTAATGAGAAGCAATGATAACCTTTTCAGCGACTACCTTTTTTCCTTTATCAGTAATTAATGTGTATGCCCCATCTTCTTCGATATTTACGATTCTGCTTTGTTCAAATATCTGGCTGTTGTTTCCTATAATTTTTTCTGCAAGAGGAAGCAGAAATTTTCGTGGGTGGAATTGAGCCTGATTATCAAATCGCACAGCGGCTTTAATGGGGAACGGCAAAGGTGTTTCTTCTAGATAGGTTGCCTTTATACCAAGGGAAGATGCGGTATTTGCTCCTTTTATATACTCATTATAGGGTTCTATACACCATTTATTTTTCACTGATATAAATAAATTATCCAATTCATGAGTTTGATCATAAAAGCAAACCGGTTTTAACCTAAACTTAAAGTGTAGCAGATTATGTAACGTAAACATATTATGTAGCATAGTATGAAATATTCATAAGGAGGAATATACTATGCTATCAAGCTTGGATTTTGTGCGGCAGTCACTTGAAATACATCTGTTTTTTGCAAGAATAATGAAAGAACACTCATTTTTCCTTGAAGTAGGATTTACACCAAAGGATGATAACTTTACCCAAAAGGCAGATGAATTTCGAAGGGAGTTTGACAGACTTTTAGCAGAAGTCGTACCGCTTTCAAATGGTATTGTAAGCCCAGGAGTGCTTCAGTCAGGAGAGGTAATAACTCAATATACGCTTAAAGCAGAAATGGCTTCATCGTATTTTACAGGAGTGCGGATACCAACAGAATTGACTCAGGCGGAAGCAGGATTAATGGGTGGAGGCTTAATGGCAGTAAATCCAATGCTTGAGCAGAGAGTATCTTTGATAAATCAGGGGGCTATGGGCTTAATATCTGCTCTAATACAGTTTAAAGCCACAATTCTATCAAATGTTTTATCCTGCAAAATGTTTACACATACCTACCCGTTAATGGTAGATCATATTTTGAGGGAAGTGAAGTTTTACTTACGAATGGTTCAAAGGCTTCAAAACAGAGAAACTATAAATGTAGATAGAGAAGCCTTGGAACAAGAAGTGTTCTGGAACAGAATCATGGCAGAACACTCAAAGTTTATTCGTGGTTTGCTTGATCCTACTGAAAATGATTTGATAAATACAGCCAACAATTTTAGTAATGAGTTTGACAAGTTGACGGCAGAAGCGATGGCTGCCATGGATAAGACCGTACCTATAGCAAAAGTCACAGATGACAGCCTGAGGGCAACTGCAGCAATCCGGGATTTCAAAGCACAGGGAACACAAGGGTTGGTTGAATGCAAGATTAAATCAATTATTATTCCATTATTGGGTGACCATACATTGCGTGAAGCCAATCACTATCTGAGGCTTTTAAAGATATTTGAAAGGTAATTGGTATTATGAATAGCATTTGGTTTTAGCCAAACATTATTATGTGAAAAAATTGTTTGGATGAAACCAAAATGTGTGTAAATAAAATGGATTATCCTAATCCAGGAATAGAGTGTGTTGTAAATACTTGTGGTTACTATATGTCAGGTAACCATTGCTCAGTGGAAAAAAATAGAGGTGCAGCCGAGAAACGTCTAAAATAATTAATTTACAGTTATAGTGAAAAATAAGAGAATTGAATCCTGTTTTCAGGAGGCAGTTTTCTTGTTTTTTTAAAAGTTTAATATTCATTTTATATATGAGCTGTCGTTTTTGAATTTATATAAAAAATTGGGATTACACCCTTCATTACTTAATCAATCTCTTAACTCACACCATATTTATCAATCTTCTCAGGTTGTATGCAAGGAAACTAAGCCCCAACTCAGCTGTTTTGTTTTTGTAAATCTTTGAGTAACCGTATTGACAATATATGAATATAGTTCTAAAATGAATTATGTTCATATATTTAAGTAATAGCTTCAAATGAAAGGAAGTGGTAAAAATAAAGATTTTTAGTTTCTGGCAAAAATGGTTGTTTACAGTTGGGTTGATAATGTCGATTTTTGGATTGTTACTTGCTTTTTTTAACCAGTCGGAATTTTTCAACCTGATTTATAATAACCAAATAAACTCATTGTTTTGGGATGATGGACAATTAACTGAAAAAACTATTATGTTTCAGAAACTGGTATATGGAGTGCTAGGTGCGACTTGTATTGGATTCGGGGCTTTTATTTCATTCATTGCTTTTTACCCGTTCAGAAATAAAGAGTTATGGTCTTGGAATTGTATTGCAGTTGCTGTGACGTTATGGTTTATTCCGGATACAGTCTTATCTTTATACTTCGGTGCGGCATTTAATGCGGTCTTAAATACACTACTATATATTGCAATACTTTTTCCCTTAATCTTTACAAAAAAACATTTTCAGAGGATTTAGTATATGGCAGGACTACGGGAGAAGAAGAAAACTGATAGGAATAAACGTATACAAAATGCTGCTATTAAGCTTTTTGGAACACAGGGTTATGAAGCTACTACTATGAGAGGAATTGCGCAAGAGGCAGAATTGGGAGTCGGAACGCTTTACAACTATTACAAATCAAAGGGAGAAATACTTCTTTCAATTATTGATGACAAATCCGAAGAGTTCGTTTATGAGTTTGATGATGCAATAAAAAATCGAAAGAATGACATTTTTAGTTCCGTGAGTACATTCTTTGGAATATATATAAAAAGCTTTTCGATTTATAATAAACGGATATGGCGAGAGTTTCTTTCAGCAGCACTGACTAAACAGCCATCAATCATTGAGTATATATGGGCGATTGACTCTATTTTTATAAAAAAATTTACTGAGTTGCTTCAACGCTTTGCAAAAGATGGACTTATTGGGAATGGCATCGACTTTGAATCTATTTCACTTACTTTTTATAGTGTTTTGGGTTTTCATATTCTTAAATATATATCGGATGAGGATATATCAATCGAAGTACTGAAAGAATCATTTGAAAAGCAGATTCGTGTACTTATAGCGGGTTTGATATAGGATGTATTTAATAAAATGAGGTGTTCAAACCTTTTGGTTATAATCACAAAGAAGCACGGGGACGGTTCGAAACCACTGAAAAAGTGCCATTTTCATATAACTTTTAGCCAGTAAATTTTACCTTTAACAGAAATATTCGAAATTTTTACCATACAGTAATAAATAACGTTAAAACGAGAGGGTAGTAGGCTTGCTATCCTCTTTAAATTTACTGCTAATGCTGTTAATTTTGCTTGCGTTCGCATGCTTCTAAGACCATACCCTCTGGCACGATCCATCCCATGAAATCTTTTCATTTCACCATTTTTCCATTCATGACTTGCTCGTTTCTTGTACTTTTCTAAAAACCCAGGCATCTTGGCTCGCTGGCTATATTCGTAAAATTCCGGGGTGTTCAAACCTAATAACAGCTTATTTGCTATATTGCTTCCATTTATACAATTTTTCCGGTTCGGGCAGTTACGGCAGGCTTCTTTTTCAAATTTGTATTCTAAAAACTGTCGCCCATCCTTTCTTGTTACCTTCTTTTTATCAACTGTATAATTCCCATATTCACAAAACCACTGGTCTGAGTCTTTATTGTATTTGTATCTGTTTTCGTCCACCCGATAAACTGTTTCACTTACAGGAATAATTGCTTCCACATGATCTCTTTCCAATATTTCAAGAATCGGTTTTCTGAAATATCCTTTATCCCCATAGGCTCCTTTGATATTTATCCCACACTCCTTTGTCTTAGTGTATAGCTCTTCATATCCACTTCCATCTACATAAGCCCCATCGTGGGCATCAACTGCAGTAATTATTCTTTCTTCAGGAAGCATTGTAAACTCTACTTTATATCCGAAAAAGCTATTTGTTTTAGATTTATAGCCTACTCTGGCATCTTCATCAACTAATGACCTTATACCTTTTTGTTGAATAAATTTAGGGTCTTTCAATATCTCTTCAGCTTTATCTATCGCATTTTTTGTTTCTGGTAAGATCGATACATCAACTTCATTTTTTACTTCCGTAATAAGCTCTTCCAGATAGTTCTTCATGGTTTCTTTTGCTTGCTTATGGTCTTCTATCTCCTTGTAGTTTGGAATTTTTACGTCTATCTGCTCTGGGATTATCCCATTTTCTTCATTGAGGCTTTTAAGAATTTTTTTAGCAAGATGCTTCATAACCCTTTCAGGTACTTTCTTTGTGGTATTAGCTTCTGTATGAGTACAATCTATACTGATTCCAGTCCCCTTGATTATTCCTTTCTCTACACACTGCTTTACTACTTCTTTAATAATGTCATCCAGAGTTGCATATTTCAATCTTTGGATTCTGAATTTCGCCAGTAGACTCGGGTCAGGGAGGTCTTCTTCAGGATTTATGCCAATAAACCACATGTAGGCAAGGTTTACTGCTGCATTTTCTATAATCTGAATGTCCGAAAGGTTGTACATGTATTGTAGAATCAGTAATTTTGCCATCATCTCAGGCTCTTTTGCAGGTCTTCCATAATATTTGCAGTAGGAATCTTCTAATATTTTATTGATGAAACTGAAATTTACTGCATTATTTATTCGTTTAAGTATATGATTTTCTGGAATTTTGTTATATAATATTGAATACAAACTTAATTGCTTAGGTTCATTCTTAAGCATCAAGAAACCCCCTTGTAGATAATGTTTGCGTCACATTCATTATATCATACAAAGGGGTTTTTTGATAGGCTTGTATAGTATTTTATTGCATTATTTACAATATTTATTTAAAGTTTTTCAGTGGTTTCGGACGGTTCCTGTGCTTCTTCTTTAAAACTTAATAAATTGAAGGAAAAAACAATTTTAATGTACCATGGTTTCCATCCAAACGGTATTCATTATACAACTAAAAAATTAAAATGATTAACAAAAAGGTATATAATGCGATTTTCGGCATTTCAATTTTCAAAATTACATTAGATCCCTAAGTAATATCAATGACTCTAAAGCTATGCTATCAGCGGCCTTACACTCATCAATCAAGAATGCGATTTTTTGTCTTATCTCGGGTTTTGCAAAATTCTGCATTTGCTGTTCATTGCGGGCATATCCACCCAAAATATCTGCCATTTTCCATATGTTTGATACTATCTTAGAGAATTGCTCTTCAGCACACTTGCATAAATCCTTAAATCCGGGAAACTCCTCAGATATTTTTTTTATAAATATAGCTGCATTACGTCGGCCATCAATAAGACAATCCATTGCATCTCCCTGGCACATAAGGCGTTCGGCTAAAATTGGCAAAATTGCATTCTGGGGGAAATCAGATTCGCTTAATACAGCTTTTTTCCAAGCATCATAAGCTACTATGCCTTTAGCAAAAGCTTTACCTGGCTTTAAGTCCAATCTCCCTGTCATTACTTTAATAGCATTTTCTATAATTGCTTTATTAGTTATTTGTGGTTTGCGTTTTTCACCAATAGAAATTACAGCTATAGTATCATTGTTTTCCCACCATTTATTTGAAATGAAGTATCCTGATTCATCGATTTTAACATCAGTAGCGAATTCTGCAGCATCCTGAAAAAAGTTCCAACCCAACAGGATTTTACCACTTTCTCTATAGCCTGTTATAATACAGGCTTCTGGTGGACCAACTATGCCAAGTGCTATACATGGGGAACCTTTGTCAATTTGATTCTTAATAAAGTTGATAAAATCATTTTTATTATCTGAATTGTTATTGCTGTTAAATCTTACATCACATGATGTGTTTGTCCTGGTTATTATCCGGAACTCACGACCTAATGCTTCAACACCTAATCTGTAAATTTCTTCTGGATTATCAAATGTATGAATAACATCAACATTCCCACCATTCCACGAAGTCGTATCCCATGTTAGACGAAAAGCTGCTCCTGTAGATGCCATCAAAAAATCTATACTTACATCTTGACCAAGATAGTTTGCACAGCTTTTCACACACATTGGATATGGTGTACATCCGTCTGAGCCATATTCAACTTTAGAAATTCCATATAGTATAACACTGGTTTCACTTTTATTCATGAGTATCATCCTCTCTTTTCATTGAATTTAGTAGCCCAACGCCAAACACGCAGGCACAGAGCTTTATTCTGCCTACAGTTGGACGCTTTTTTCTGAACTCAGATGGTGTTAGCCCAGTGATTCGCTTAAATGCACGCGTAAAAGTATCATGATTAGCAAACCCGTATTTAGTAGCGACGCTTATTACACTTTGGCTGTTATGCAGGATTTCATATGCTGCATTGGAAATTTTTCGAGTAAGTATATACTTTGAAAGAGTTATACCAGTTTTCATAACAAAAATATCCCGTATATGTGCTATTGAAAAGCCTGTGGCTCTTTCTAACTCTTTATAGTTGATTTTTTCATGTATTCTATTTTCTATGTAAATGATAATACAGCTAACAGTCAGAAAGTAATCCATAATCACCGCCATGATTTTCCTTCGCAAAGTATATTTAGTATATCATAACAGAAGAAATATTCTCGACTTTTTTACGGGAATTGATATTATCAAAGGCTGACCTAAACATATTACCAGCATTAAGGCCAATAATCTTTTTATGCAAACATTTCTCAATAAATTTACCACACCATACAATAGTATAGTTTGTTTACACTTGTCCAAAATTATATATAGTATTTGATTAACTAAGGTTTGGAATACATTACAACAACTATAGACAAATATAAACGTATTCTTTTTAGTACTTATTATTTTGAAGAAGTAGACAATAAATAAACTTTATTAGGCTACAAGAAACATAGTTCATAAACTTATTAGTTGCATACTTCAAAACATGCAATTGCTATAATTAGCCTGAAAGACATATGCAGCATATTCAATGTTTACTATGTGTGTAAAATATTGTATAATTATACCATTAAATGCAATTCTTTGGGGGTTATGTATTAGATGAATACTTCAATATGGTCTGTGTTATTTGTTACAGTACCAGAACAAGCATTAATGCTTATAACCTGTTTATTAGTGGCAGGCTACAAAGATGTTTTTAGTTTGAGAGTGGAAAAAAATATCGTTAAATTACTCGGAACTGTAATACTTATGGTTATAAGTTCCATTTTATGTTTACGTTTTATAGATAACTCGAATACAACAAAATCAATTGCTTTGGGAATTATGTTTTTAATGATAATCTATACTGTATTTAGATATAGCTTCTTCAAGTGTTTAGGTGGACTATTAGTTTCATCTATTATTGTAATCATTGGAGAAGCGATATCATATAGTATAATACTTAGCATTTTAAACATAACAAGTATTGATGTGTACAATTTTAGTACTTTTTCAATGGTGCTTATTTCATCCCCAACTCGTATCCTTCAGTTAGTATTCTTGTATTTTTTACTTCACTCAAAAAAAATAAAAATAGAAATTAATAAACCTTCCAAAAATGAAATAGTGTTGTTATCTTTTTGTATAGCGATTATTATTATGAATATGTATCAGATTGAGCACTTCATTACAATATCAAGAACAAAAGAGGATACACTTTTGATGTTTATGAATGCTATTTGTACTACAGGGTTTTCGTTATTTTGCTTAATGAAGCTGACTAGTATGGAAAAAAAGATGGTTTACCAGCACCTTATGCACGACTTTGATTTGCATAGAATAAAACAGCTTATTGAAGAGGGTAGGACTGACTATGCCGCCGAATTGATTGATTTAACATTAAAAGCTCAGAATAGTACAAATTATGATTGAAAGGTTGGGATAACCAATGAAAATTAAAGCTTTGAAAGCATTGGGAGCTATTGCAGCGCTGTTATCAGTTGCATCAGCAGGTTTCCCCAGTTTTTGGATTCTCTATCAACCACGTGTACCTAAATGCTTAAGAAAGTAAAATAATAGATTATCCTACCCTCTTCAAATAAATTGTTAACTAGGAACGTCACCTAAACAAATAACGAGGCTACTTTATATACTGCAATTGCTTTAAAATATTTTAAAAGCCTAATGCCCTAAAGTATTAATTTGTCAAGATATTAATTGCACAATCAAGTATTTTGGTTTATGTCTACAAAAACGCAAACTGATTATTAGTAAGTTTTTTTACTATTCTCAGTCACTTTAGTGCTGCATTGGGTACAATCCCATTCATTACACAGTTCAACATATCTTAACGGCTTTCATAGCCTTTATCTGCCACAGCTTCAATCTTCTCTACCTAATGAGTTTCCTTCGCACTCCGAGCTACTTCTTTTAACAGTCCTTGGTCAGTGTTGTGATTGATTACTTCATATTCTGCAATCAGATGATTCCCTTTATATACCGCTTAACTGTCTGTGAATTTGCACTATTCAATGTAGTTAAGCATATTATGTAAATAAATGGTAATAAGTCTGAATTTTTTTCTTATTTGCCCATGTACAGTGATTAACTTGGAAAGGGGGCTTTAAAATGGCGAATTTGTTGGATTATGTGGGTGCCGACTCCAGAGTGGGACAAAAGAATAATATATGGGCTCTCTTTCTTTTTTTCTTTTATAATGCAGGGGAGGGAACCTTCAGCGAACTAAGTCCAAGCAGGATCACTTTTTCAGGAAACACCACCTCACTGGGCAGAACAGAGCCTTTCAACTTACAGGTGGAGCTCTTGAGTAATACGCGGTGCAATGTAATATTTCAAGGTGCCGCTAGAAATATACCTTACCGGATACAAGACAATACTTTTTATGCCGATCTTTCAACCGATGCCTTGTTTATCATGTCAAGATACAATAACTCGGAAACATTTGTCAGTGTATCTGTGCTAACTGGAGACGGGGGAGCAACATCTACCACATATCACATACAACCAGTATAAGGGGTGTAATTGTGAAGAGTATTTACCAAGAAGTAGTGGCGACTATGAGAAATTTAGGAAAATACTATTACACTTTTGAAATACAGACCGAGAACGACTGGGGTGGAGATATGAATAGGTCCAGGAAAGGAAAATATCGGGAGGAGTTCTATGGGGATTACAAAGTAGATTTTACCAATAGAACTGCGTATATAACTTTAAACAGCAATGATAAGCGGTTTTTGAATCAAGAAACATACTATAATGACCGAAAGGTATACTTCGGACAAGAGGGCAGAAGGTGGGATATTCTCAAATTTAGCAAAGAAGAGTATAATAATCTGTTTGAACAGAATGGGAAGCTCTCACTTTTTGCTTTCGGTAGCTATGACGCAAGCAGAATGACTACTCAATACGAGGGTGAGAATATAGTTTTGGACAATATATATATGCCAAAGTTTGATTTTAAAAAAAAGGTATACAACCTTGAAGCATTTAAAATTAGAATGAAATCAGATATATTAACAAATTTGATAAAAATTATAATCTTCGACGGGGACAATCGGTACGGCTATTCAGGCCGTATCAGATACAGATACAAATTGGCTGCTGTAAATGACCTGGTACATATCGAGGAACCATTCTAGCTATATAAGCGTTGGAGCATATTCAAGTCTGCTCCAGGAGTTTTTCAAATTTTCATCCGAACTCCGCAAAATTATCTTCTATCTTTATGCCAGTGTCTTCATAATAAGTTGGCAGTACTCCGGAGGATATGCATTTTTGTATATCCTCCAGTTTATAAACCGGAATCGCCGTCCGGATGTGCCGGAATATGCACATATTAAGCAAATTAAGATAAGAGACAAAAGTTCGATGGCGTGTTTATTGGTTTTCACAAAGGATATTTGTATTAGTGATCATGGCCTTCCTCGTCAGCTTCAGCATTTGCTCTCGTAGCATGGACCGGACCATATGGATGCTGGGGTGGTGCATAAATATAGTACAGCTTAAGCGGTCTATTACCTGTATTAATTAGATTATGCCATTTGCCGGCAGGGATGATTGAAAGCATAGTTATCGCGTACATTTGCTTGAAAATCCGACATATCTTTCCTATCGCCCATTTTAATAAGCCCGTGTGCTTTGATTTGTTAGAATTATATAAATTCTTATCGTAAGAAACAGCAAGATGATTGCTTAGTTGCAATTGAAAGAATTTCGATTATTGTTTTTTTGAGATGCTGCATTGACATTCCATGGAATTAGGAATATAATATTTTCAGTATATTAGAAAAAACTAATATACTGAAAATAGGGAGATAATCAAGATAAAGGATTTAATTGAACAAAAGATTGGCGAGTAGCCTACTAGGATGGAGAATTACTTATGTCAAACATGGGGAATCAGCTTGTTTCAAATATTTTTAAGGCATTATCGCATCCTACAAGACTTCAGATTGTCAGGCTTCTAAAAGAGAAGCCGTTGTGTGTCTGTGATATATTGCCGCAGTTGGAATCGGAGCAGTCTAATACATCACAGCACCTATCGGTGCTGAAGAATCAGGGCATTGTTGACAGCAAAAAAGACGGACTTATGGTTATATACCGCATAAAGAGCCCTGAAGTGTACCAAATGATAGATATTGCAGAAGCTATCATATTAAGGCAGATAGAGGAAACAAAATCATCCTTGGAAAAGAACAAGTAAGTTATTTGAGAGGGGTTAAAGGGAGATGGTTTTTTGTTTGTATTTGAATGGCTAAACAATCAATTGTTTAAAATGGAATGGCTGTACAGTCTGATCAGGCTTTTGGTGGAAAAGGTGTTTGGGTTGAGTATCCAGGATAGATTGGGTGGAAGCATACATTTCTTTGTTTATGACGTAATAAAGATATTTATTTTACTTTCAATATTGATTTTTGTGATTTCATATGTACAAAGCTTTTTCCCTCCTGAAAGGACAAGGAAGATATTAGGCCGGTACAATGGAATATCTGCAAATGTATTAGGCGCACTGCTTGGAACTGTTACACCCTTTTGCTCATGCTCCTCCATTCCCTTGTTTATTGGATTTACAAGCGCGGGGCTGCCCATAGGGGTTACGTTTTCATTTTTGATATCCTCACCGCTTGTGGATTTGGCTTCTGTGATACTTCTTGCAAGCATATTCAACTGGAAAATCGCCATAGCTTACGTAATTGTAGGCATTATACTGGCTGTTATCGGAGGCTCTGTTATCAGCAGATTAAAGCTTGAAAAATACGTGGAGCCGTTTGTTTTTAGTAACAAGGTCCTGGAAGCAGAGAGAGATGAGTTGACTGTCCGCGATAGAATGGACTTTTCCAAAGAGCAGGTACTCAGTATAATCAAGAAGGTTTGGATGTATATCTTGATTGGTGTTGGAATAGGTGCCGCCATCCACAACTGGATTCCCGAGTCTGTTATCTCTGCAGTACTTGGTCAGGACAAATGGTACTCCGTTTTACTGGCAACCATCGTTGGTGTTCCAATGTATGCGGATATCTTTGGAACACTGCCTATCGCTGAAGCATTGGTTTTAAAGGGTGTGGGAATTGGTACGGCATTATCCTTTATGATGGCTGTTACTGCACTTTCGCTTCCATCTATGATCATGCTGAAGAATGTGGTTAAGACTAAGCTTTTAGTTATCTTTGCGGGTATTGTTACCTTGGGAATAATCATTATTGGATATATATTTAATGCTTTTGGATACATATTAATATAATTTTAAGGAGAAATTTGCTATGGTAATCAAGGTTTTAGGTTCTGGATGTAAAAACTGTGTGACATTAAAGGAAAATACAGAAACAGCGCTAAAGGAATCAGGAATTGAAGCAGAGATTGTCAAGGTTACAGATTTTAAGGACATTATGGCCTACGGTGTAATGTCAACTCCGGCATTGGTAATTGATGAGAAGGTTGTTTCATTCGGAAAGGTTTTAAAGCCCAAGGACATCGTTAAAATACTCGGAACCTTTAAATAAAACTGGCTTGCTCGTGATGGAAGATTGGTCCCAATCCATAGAAGAAAAGTATGGCATGGACATGGCAAAGGTTAATCGATTTCAAGCAGCTTGGCAGTAATTCCGGGAAAAGACTGAGGAGAAATCAAACGATTGTTCATTAAATTTTTGAACTCCTTTACTATATGTTTATGCTATAATACATGACAAGTTTGATAGCTTGATATATGCATTTTCAGCTGCTTTTTTTCAAGCACTGATATGTAAATTTATTGCTTCTCATGTAAAAAATATTTGACATACTGTATAATCAATGATACAATTTGTATATTATTAATTACATACATAAGGAGTGATTAGATATGTCATATCAGGAAAAGAGAACAATCGTATCAATTATTACAGGGCTATTAATTTTTGGGGCATATTGCATATACACATATGGGAAGTGGCAGTCTGGTGTTATAGCCGCCGATGATATGAAATTCTGGGCGAGCACCATGCTTGTGTTTATCGGAATAGGTATTGCGGCAGCCATTGTTATACAAATTGTATTTCACATTCTGCTTTCCATTGCGATTACCATAAAGGAAAGCGTTATGAATGGCAAGTGTGATGACAAAGAAATTGAAAAAACAATTGGGGCTGAAATGGTTACAGATGAAATGGACAAATTGATTGAACTTAATTCGATGAGAATTGCCTTTGTTGTTGTCGGTATAGGATTTGTTGCAGCTCTCTTCTCGCAGATATTCAGCTATTCTATTGCAGTCATGCTAAACATTATGTATTTATCCTTCTACGCAGGGTCACTGCTTGAAGGATTCGTTCAGCTATACTTTTACAGAAGGGGAATAAAAAATGGCTAAGAAATTTGAAATTACAAATAACATACGAAGACTACGTTTCTTTGCCAATGAAATGACACAACAGCAGCTTGCCGAAAAAGTTGGGGCATCAAGACAAACCATAGTGGCAATAGAGGCTGGAAAATATTCTCCCTCATTGGAACTCGCTTTCCGTATCGCTGATGCCTTTGATGTTAAAATCGGGGAAGTGTTTGAGTGCGAAGTGAAGGAGGGCTAAACAGTGAAAGCAGTAGTATATGATAAAAGAAATTCTACCAACACCCTTGTGTACCAGGAGGTAGAAAAGCCAATACCGAATGATAATGAAGTTTTAGTAAAAATCTTTGCTTCATCGATAAATGCTGCCGATTACCGCTCAATGAAGATGGGGATCATTCCGAAACAGAAAATCTTTGGAGCTGATATTGCTGGACGTATTGAGGCGCTTGGGAAAAACACGAATAAGTTTAGAATCGGAGAAGAAGTGCTTGGAGATATTTCAAATTTTGGTTTTGGAGGTTTTGCCGAATATGTTGCTGTCCCTGAAAGTGCATTGGTTTTGAAACCGGCCAATGTTTCGTTCGTAACAGCTGCCGCGATTCCAATGGCTGCAGTTACAGCTCTTCAGGCTTTGCGTGATAAAGGAAACGTTCAACCGGGACACAAGATACTGATTTGTGGTGCCGGGGGCGGTGTGGGTACATTTGCGGTTCAGCTAGCCAAACACTTTGGGGCGGAAGTATCTGCAGTATGCGGCGGGGAGAATGTAAAGGTGGTACAATCTCTTGGTGCGGACCATGTGGTTAACTACAATAAGGATGACTTTACCAAAGGTAGTAAGCTTTATGATCTCGTCTTAGCTGTAAATGGAAACCATACGATTTCAGTATATAAGCGCATGTTGGCTCTAAAGGGTGTTTTTGTCCTGGTTGGAGGGGCATTGACTCAGGTTGTCAAAACAATGCTGTTTGGAACATTCATGTCAATGGGCAGCAGAAAAATGCGATTTCTTGCGGCGAAGCCGAATGTAAAGGATTTGGAATACATAATTAAGCTTGTTGAAGATGGCAAGGTCAAGCCAGTTATTGACAGGTGTTATCCGATTCATGAAACTGCAGAAGCAGTGCAGTACCTCAGCAAGGGTCATGCCAAGGGGAAAGTTGTTATAAATGTTCAGAATGATTAATAGATTAATGAAGGAGTGTATGATATGATTCCAAGCAAAAAGACGGCGAGATTAGCAGGATTTTTCTACTTACTTATGCTAGTGTTCGGTGGGTTCGCAGAAGTAGTTCGACAGACTTTATTTGTAACTGGGGATATGGCTGCCACAGCCAATAATATAGTATCAAATGAATTTCTTTATCGCTTTGGTATAGTAAGCGAACTAATTATGATGACGTGCTTTGTGCTACTGCCTTTAGTCTTATACAAACTACTTGTTTCAGTAAATAAGAATATTGCTATACTTATGATTATTTTTGCTATAGTGAGTGTTCCAATAAATATGCTCAACCTTTTAAATAGTTATGCATGTTTGCAATTAATGAGCGGTGCAGGATACTTAAATGTCTTTGAATCAAGTCAGTTGCAGGCGCAGGCAATGCTGTACCATGATATGTATTTAAGTGGGTATGAAATAGCAAGCATATTCTTTGGTTTATGGCTGGTTCCCTTTGGGTTTTTAGTCTATAAGTCAGGGTTTCTTCCCAGGGTTCTTGGTTTTTTGCTGATGATCGGTGGTTGCGGAATGTTTATAAATGTATTTGCACATTTTCTTTTCCCGAGCTACCAGATAGTTAATACAATTCTTTTAATACCTGGAACGGTTGCAGAGATTAGCACAATCCTGTGGTTATTAGTCAGAGCCATCAACGAATCAAAAATTAAAGCTAAAGAATTATTGTAGTTAACTTTGGTGCTTCCTTTTCATAGACAAGCAGCATTTTTATATAGGCAGGGTTAATAAAATGACAGGTTCGGAAATATGATACTTGTCATTTTTTTTGCAGAATTATGACAATTGTAATGATTTTCATGACAAAGGACATGGTGTAAAAAAATGTATATATTGTATGATTATTATAGAAATAGCAATAATACAAAAACAAAATTTATGATTTGAAATATAAATATGTTTTCAGGATAAGGACAATGCTATGGAAATATTTCGCATAAATTCTGATGATTTAAAGTTATTGAAAAGGGCAATAAAATACATAAAGCCTTATAAAATAAGGTTTAGTCTTGCATTTATCTGTATTTTTGCAGGTATAGCTGTTGGAATAATACAGCCGTTATTATTTGCTAAAATAGTTACTAACTTGTTTTCAGGGGATTTCAATGGGATCCTAATATATTCATTATATTTATTATTAATGTATTTACTGCAAATGTGTCTAGGGTTTTTTCAATCATATTTATTCAGTTATTTACAGGTGAGCATAACATTTGATTTAAAGAATAATATGTATGACAAAATCTTATGCTTACCCGTAAAAGCATTTGATAAAATGGGAGTAGGGGATTTTTTATCCCGTTTAGAGGGTGATGCATCAGCTATAGCTAGTATTATTACAGAGCAGTTACTAAATGCAGTAGTTGATATAATTAAAGTAATTATTTTGAGTATTGTTATATTCATGGTTAGTACACAGTTAGCCTTTATTGTTATACTAAGTTTCCCTGCTAATTTCTTAATATTCTCAATTTTTGGTAGAATATTAAGAAATAAAGTTAAAGAAGCTAAAAAAATCAGTGATACTTATTATAGAAACATTCAGGAGTCAATCTCAGGGATAAGGGAAATAAAAAGTCTGGGAGTAAAAAACAGTAAGCTGAAATCCTATTTATTAATTAATCTGGAACTTAAAATGAAGAATTTAAAGATAGCAATACTAAATATATTTTCAAATACTATAACTCAAAGCGTTGAGTATATTACAACTGTTCTTGTACTGGTTATAGGGGGATATCTAACACTAAAAGGCTTTATGAAAATTGAATACTTACTGGCATTCAACTCCTATTCAAACCAATACTTGACCTCCTTAATGAATTTATCAAGGCTAAATTCAAATATACAACAAATATTTACATCACTTGAAAGAATATTTGGATTAATGGATAACTTAAATTATAGCTGTACAGAATTTGGTAATGTGAAAAAGGATCATGTAAAAGGGGATATTGAATTTAAAAATGTCATTTTTGAGCATGATTCAAACCAGCCAGTCTTAAAAGAAGTTTCATTTATTGTTCCTAGTAATAAAATTATTGCAATCGTTGGACCGAGTGGAAGTGGAAAAACAACAATATTCAATCTTTTACTTCGGTTTTATGAACCTATGTCCGGGCAAATACTTTTGGATAATATCTGTATAGGTGATTATGATGAGGAGTCACTTAGAAAACATATCTCCATAGTTCGACAGGAGCCTTTTTTGTTTAATGTATCAATAATAGATAATCTACGATTAGTAAATCCATCTGCATCAATAGAAGAAATTGATAATGCTTGTAAGGCAACATATATATATGATCACATAAAAAGCCTACCTCAAGGATATAACTCTATAATTGGAGAAAATGGAGTCAATTTTTCAGGTGGTCAAAAACAGAGGCTGGCAATTGCAAGAGCATTACTAAAAAATTCAAAAGTTATTTTGTTTGATGAGGCAACCTCGTCTCTTGATAACGAGTCCCAGTTTATTATTAAAAAGACAATTAAGGAGTTATCTTCAAATCATACAATTATAGTTATTGCACATAGACTATTAACTGTAGTTGATGCAGATGAAATAATTGTCATTGATAACGGTAGGATTTCTGGAAGTGGAACACATCCCAAACTAATTAAAAACAATGCAATATATAAAAATCTATATAAAGAAGAGCTTAGAATAATAAACGAGAAAAGTGTCCTTGAAGCATAATTAAGCATTAGCAAATTTTCATATTGGTATTCTTCAATTTGTGTAAATAAGGTTTAATTCTCATCATTTTAAAGCGCGCTAAAAGGTGAGTATTAATATATCCCCATAAGAATAATTCGGGAGAAAGGATATAAAGGAGGTGAAATTGATATGAAAAAATTGGCAAGAAAGTCTCAAAAATCTATACAGACACTGGAAGCATTCTGCAGTCATGTGGCAGGTCATTATTGTACTTCATGCTACTGTGTTACACAAGGGGGTTCTGGTTTAGCTAAAATTCCGGTATATAGCGCCGGATACTAATAGGACAACCTGTAGACTACTCAGGATAAATATGCAGTGGGGGTTAGTTTTAACCCCACTGCATATTTACATAAAAAATAATAAAGTTAGGAGAATTACTGATGAATTCTGAGTTACCTTTTGTTCATCTGTTTAAAAATATTAATGAGTATTATTTATATGATGTAAACAAACACAAGATACTTAACATACCAGAAGAAGTATATAATTTGTTACTGAAACAGAAAGAAACGGGTGATAAAGTCCAGCACCCTTTAATAGCAAAAATGATGGAAAATGGGTATCTGTCATCCAATAGGGTTGTTGAAATGCTTCATTCAGCAGACCCTGTCTTAGAAGATTACTTAAACAGTAAGGTTGAAAGGATGGTACTTCAGGTAACCCAACAATGTAATTTCAGATGTGCATATTGTGTTTATTCGGGGGAATACACAAACAGAAAACATGCGAATAATAAAATGAGTTTAGAAGTAGCTAAAAAAGCTATTGATTTTCTGATTAGTCATTCAAGAGATTCCTCTTCAATTGATTTGGGGTTTTATGGAGGAGAACCATTACTGGAATTTGACTTAATTAAAAATTGTATAGAATATTTTGAAAAAAAGGCTGAAGGTAAGGCAATAACAATAAGCATTACATGCAATGGGAGTTTAATAAGTGAAGAAATCATAGAATACTTTCAAAACCATAATGTTACAATGAGCATAAGTATTGATGGGCCTAAAGAAGTGCATGACAAAAACAGAAAATTTGCTGGCAGCGGATGTGGTACTTTTGACAAAGTTCAGGAAAACTTAATTATGATAAGGAAAAAGTATCCGGAATATGCGAAATCCATACTGTATTCAATGGTTATTGATCCAACACTTGACTTAAGCTGCATAAATCAGTTTGTAGCTACCGAGGAATATTTTGATGATGTAATAATAAGCACCTCTATTATATCCAGTGATTACAAAAAGGATAAGATTAATTATACTGAAGATTTCATTTCAAAATGGGAATACAATAAGTTCAGATTCTTTTTGGCGATGCTAGGGAGAATAGACGATGGGAATTTAGCTAAATTTGTAAAGATATCTTTTAAGTTATTATATGATTTTATGGAAACCGCTGATAAGTATTATCCGGAAATAAACAGTAAAGACCATCACTCCGGGCCATGTGTGCCGGGACAAACAAGGTTATTTGTAAATGTTAATGGTGACCTCTTTCCTTGTGAAAGGGTCAGTGAAGATTCTGAAGCTATGAAAATTGGAAATATTTATGATGGGTTTAGTTTTGATAAAGCCCGGGCAATACTGAATATTGGAAAGTTGACTGAGGATAATTGCAGGGATTGTTTTGCATTCAGAAGATGCACTTTATGTGCTTCACATGCTGATGTGGTTAATGAGAATACAAGTGAATTATCAAAAGAAAAAAAGTTATCTGCATGCTTGGGAGTACGGCAAAGATTTGAACAGGATCTTAAAGATTATTGCACGCTAAAAAGGCTAGGGTATGACATTAACCGTGATGTTATCAGGATAGGAGAAAAAAATATAAAATAGGGAGATATAGATATATGAAAGGTAAAGAGAGAATAATTGTACATCCTTATGATTCACATTTTACTCCGGTATTAAGAAATACGAATTTTTTGAACGAATATGATATCGTGGGCGTTTCTTCGCTTACTGGTTGGGGTTTTAGTGGTAAGGATGCTGGTTTGGCAGATGGCGGCAATTTGACCGGGATTATCGTCGAAAAAAAATTTGACGTACTTATTGAACTATGCGATACCGTACTATTTCTTGAATCTGATTTGAAATGTTCATTTGAATTGAATATTTATCCTCAAATTATGCAAGCAATAAATGCAGGCAAGAATATAATCTGTACATTAGATTTAAAAGAAAAGTATAAAGAAATCTATGATGCATGCATGTCGAAAAGTGTGAATTTTAACTATTTAAGGAAATCAGATGCTAGTGAACCTGAATATTTAAATAAACCGGGTAAAATATCAGACATCAGTACACCTATTATTGCGGTAATCAGCGTCACTGAAGGAGCGAATAAATTTGCCATCCAATTATCCTTAAGAGACAACATTCAGAAAATGGGTTATAAGGTTAGTCAGGTAGGAACTAGAAACTATTGCGAATTATTAGATTTTCACTCATTCCCGGAGTTTATGTCTAGTGGTACAATACCTGAATATAAAAAGGTTCTATTGTTTAATGAATACATAAAAAACATAGAGGTGCAGGAAGAGCCGGATGTTATAATAGTTGGAATACCTGGTGCAATAATGCCATTTAATAATGATATTCATAATGGGTTTGGTATTTTAGCTTACGAGGTATTTCAGGCAATAAATCCGGATGCTTCAATATTAAGCCTTCTATATGAAGACTATAAAGCTGAATACTTTGATATTTTAACTAAAAAAATAAGATATCAATTTGGATTTGATGTTGATGGCATAAACATTACCAATAAAAAGGTGGATTGGATGGAAATGATGAACAATAAAACATCAACTATCAGAACACTTTCAATAAATACGGATTTTGTTAATAAAAAAGTGAAAGAGTTTAATAATAAATCGGATATACCAGTTTTCAACATATTGGATGACTCGGATTCAAAAAGTATGGCTCAAGTGATAATAAACAAATTAGAAGGAAATGCAAATATAAAAATTATTTAGTTTGTATTAGGAGGGTGTTTTATGGGCATAAATTGTGATACTAAAAAAGTTGATGAAACGTTAAAACAGATAATTGAGGATAAACTAAGTCTTAACTTGAATGGTTTCAGTGATGATATGGCTGACCAGGATTTGCTTGGAAGCCACTTTCGGCTAAAGGCAAGTGAGTTATTATTTATTTTTTTTGAAATAGAAAGAGTTTTTAATGTAAAAATTCCTGAAAGAGATATAAAAGAAGGTAATTTTAATACTTTAAGTAAGATTAAGAATATTATTCTTAATCAAATTAAAGTAAAATAAATTAAGTTAAGTTAACAATTAGAGAAGAATACACTAATTGATAGGTATGTTCAAACCTATTGGTGTCAGCGAGTACAAGCTTTTGCAGGAAATTTCTGAGGAACTAAAGAGCATCCCGAATTATGTGGTCAAAAGCAATACAAAATGCGATGGAGATGCCTTAAGGTTCATGGGATGGCTAATACTGCCTGACACAGGCTAAAACAATATGCTGCCATCATACTTAGTTCTCGAGGGTATTCTTCCGATACTATCCTTAATGACACAAGAAATAGTACGAATACCTTTAAGAATTTTTTCATTATTAACTCTATACAGGCTTAAACGGACGATATTTGATTTTCTGTAATCCTGCAAAAACAAATCTTCAATATCAGTTAAGTAAATACTTTCCGAATGGAGTTTCATGGAAAATAACCTTGCATTGGTACTGGGAGGAAGTTCAATACAAGTAAATACGCCAGTTCTTGGTATTGAAGCTTTGCATTCAGTTGGCAAATATAAATTACATGCCTTTCGTAGGGTATCCATTTGTTTGAGAAAATGCTTTCTAATTTGCTTTATATGCGTGTCATACATACCACTTTTTATAAACACTTCAAGAGCACCTTGAGATAAAACGTTGGTTGTAATATCACAGCAAGCTTTATATTCTTTGAACACATTATAAAGAACTTTAGGCATAACGGCAAGACCAATTCTTAAGCCGGGTAATACAGTCTTTGAGAAACTTTTCAAGTAAACAACTCTGTTTGATAAGTCATGAGAAATCAATGGGTCAGACTTTGAATCCAATTCCAAATCAGCAAGGTAGTCATCTTCCACAATGTATACATCATACTTTTCGGCCAGTTTTAAGATATCCTTTTTTTGAGATTTAGTATATGAATAACCAGTTGGGTTATGAAAACGGGGCATTGTATAGAAAAACTTGATGTCATCATTACGAAAATACCTTTCAAGTGTACCCAGATCAATACCTTCCTTATCTCTTTCGATACCTAATGCTGTAACATTGTTTAATTCCAGAACCCTTTTCATACCAAAATACGTAGGTTGTTCTATCAGAACGTTCTTTTTACCGTTGGGAAAGGGCATACAGGCTAATATGAATAAAGCTTGCTGTACTCCTGATGTAATGAAAATATTATCAGTATCAGCAAATACCTGGTAGCCGGCTAGGTGTTTTTGCAAAGCTTTTCTTAAAGCAAAAAAACCTTTTATATCTGAATATTCATATAGGCTATCCTTATGTATTTTTATTGCATGAGTTATACACTGGCCAAAATCCAGATTTGAAATTATAGTCGGATTGGGATAGACAGAAGAGAAGTCTATTGTATTATCGTCTTCAGGCTTTTGCACAATGCTTTCTCCAGGACAAACTGAAGAAAAATCAGAGATGCTTTTTTCTTTATTATTTATATTATCCTTTTCAACAACATAATAGCCACTTTGAGGTATTGAAAAAATCACATTTTCTCTTTTTAGCTCCTCAAAAGCGTGAATAACAGTGGAAGTACTACATTTGAAATGGTTGGCTATCTTTCGGACAGATGTAACTTTATCTCCGGCTTTTAGCTCCGATTCTTTTATTGACTTTTTTACGTACTCCATGATTTTGTTGTACTTGTTTTGCATAAGTCACCTTAAACTGTATTGGTACAGTTAACCTTATTATTGATTGAATTTTTGAGTGTCTATAATTATACTATGGGTGGACTGGTACAGACAATATTAATATTTATTTGATGGGAGATAATGCTTATGACTTTAAAACAGTATATTATAAAACAGCTCATTGAGATAAAACAAGTTATGGAGAGAACAATGAACGGTTTGAAGAATGAAGACCTTACTTCACATGAACCGTGCAACCACTGGCCTATAGCATGGAATATACAACACTGTTGTGGCGGAATTGATTTACTTCTGTATAAGCACATAACAGGAGGCCTTTTTTTAGAACATGATGTGGATAGAATTGCTTACCCTTTTAAGTTTGAACCAAAACCAAATGATAGCTATCCTCCTTTAACTGAACTGGAAACACGCTGGACAAGTCTGATGGATTCAACCATTAATGCAATTTTGAAGCTGGAAGACGAAGAGTTTGATGAATCTTTGATAAATAAATGTTATACAGCTATTAGTCATACAAATTTACATCTTCGTGGCATTTGGTGCATTCTAGGGGAAAGACGTGTAGATGAAAAATGGCCGATAGAAGATACTTGTATGCTTTAGATTGAATAATAAAAAGGAAGGAAGATTATGGACATGAAAATATCGACATGTACAAAAGAAGATTTTGATGAAATAATAGAAAACTTTGAACTGTATTGGGGCAATGAAAAAAATGAAAGATTGCAGAAAATCAGGACATTGCACCATCCAATGATGCTGTATGAATTAGGAGACAATGCGTATGTTGTTAAAGATGACAATAAAGTTATAGCATACTTATTTGGTATAATATCACGGAAAGAGCCGCTTGCTTATGTTCATATGATTGCTACTCACAGGGATTATAAAAGAAAAGGATATGCAAGACAACTGTATGAGCATTTTATTGAGGCAGCAAAGCAGGATGGCTGTAAGTACATTAAAGCGATTACATCCATTGGAAATGAAGAATCAAGGAGATTCCATACAGGAATCGGAATGAGGTTAATAGGTGAAACAAATACCCAAGGTATACCCGTAGTCAGTAATTATGCTGGTCCGGGAGAGGATAGGGTAGTTATTATGAAAAGTATTGTATAAGAGAGTCGCTCACTTCGCCTTCGGTAAGTAAGCCAGATGGATAGTATTCAAGCCCCCTTAGTGGTACGTACTATTCCGGCTGGTAAATATGCAGAATTCACGATCAGGGGGCATGTTCAGGAAGCAGTAGGAGCGCTTTGGCAAGAAATCTGGCAGATGGGTTTGGAAAGATTGTATTCTTATGATTTTGAGGTATACCACAATAATTCTGAAGATATTAATGACCAGATGATCGATATTTACATTTCTATTAAGTAGCTAAAGAACTTAATAATTTTAAGATAACACGATAAACATGACATGCTATTGTCATGTTTATCGTGTTATAATGGGAAAAAAGCTTATGATATTCAAAATACAGGAAAATAAAAGAGCTAACCAAAGTGGCGACAAAATAAATTATGAAGGAGTTTAAGGACTATAATGAAATATGAATGGCTTGACGAATACTGTCTTTCTAAGAAGGGAACAGAAAAAGAGTATAAACCGGAGTGGGATGCCACCCGCTACATGATTAGGGGTAAGATGTTTGTTTTACTTGGCGGGGACAAAGATGGAAAACCAATTGCTACAGTAAAGTTGGAGCCCTCACATGGCGAATTATTGAGACAACAGTACAAAGACATTATACCGGGTTATTATATGAACAAAGAACATTGGAACTCCCTAAACCTGGAAGGAAGTGTGCCGGATGGGGTACTGAAGGAAATGGTAGACAGTTCTTACAGGTTGATTTTTGAATCTCTGAGTAAAAAAATCCAAAAAGAGCTGTTGGGGGAATGAGAAATATTTCAGTCAAGATACCGGTTGCTGTGAGTGTAAACACAGACATGAAAGGAGTAAAGCGGTATGAAAATAATGAGTATTGACAGCAGCAATATTGATTCTGAGCATATTTGCTGTGCTATTTCAGAAAAGAAAGGCGAGACTTGTGTAGCGTCTAAGAAAGCCTGGATGAAAAGACAATTTGAAGAAGGTCTTGTTTTCAAAAAGCTTGATATCCGGGGAAAGGTCTTTATAGAGTATATACCTGCAGAAAATGCATGGTGTCCCATTGAAGCCGGGGGATATATGTATATAAACTGTTTTTGGGTTTCCGGGCAATTTAAAGGTCAGGGCTATGCAAACAAACTGCTTGACGAATGCATCAATGATGCGAAACGGCAGTGCAAAAAAGGTCTTGTTATTCTCTCGTCAAAAAAGAAGATACCGTTTTTATCAGACCCTAAATATTTAAAATATAAAGGTTTTAAAACATGTGATACTGCAGAGCCCTATTATGAGCTTCTATATCTACCATTTGATGAAAATATGGATAAGCCAAAATTTAAGCATTGCTGCAAGCGTGCTTCGATTGATGAAAAAGGCATGGTTTTGTTTTACTCAAACCAATGCCCGCATACCGATAAATATGCTCCATTAATAGCGGAGATTGCCAAATCAAAAGGAAAGAACATTACTTTAAAAAAGATTGAATCAAAGGAGCAGGCACAAAATGCCCCGGCTCCGTTTACGACATACAGCTTTTTTTATGATGGGCAGTTTGTGACCAATGAAATATTTTCTGACAGCAAGTTTGTAAAATTTTTAGAGGAAAAGAGTTTGTAAATATTCAGTCTTTCTGGATTATGATATTATAGTACCTGGAGTGGTTGGGAATTTGGTGCAAAATATTGATATACCTCACATTTTCGTGCACAAATTGAGAGGACATGTTATACATCTCCGAATATAATTAAGTCGAAGGAGTAAATACGATGGAATGGTTGGATAGGCTGAATCAATCAATAAGCTACATAGAGGATAACCTTGCAGGGGCAATAGATTTTGAGCAGGCAGCAAAAATTGCATGCTGTTCATCCTTTCACTTCCAAAGGATGTTCTCATATATTGCAAATGTTTCACTGGCAGAGTACATAAGGCGCAGAAGGATGACTCTTGCGGCATTTGAACTGCAGAACAGCGATGTAAAGGTTATCGATTTGGCTTTTAAATATGGATATGATTCTCCAACCTCGTTTTCAAGAGCTTTTCAGAATGTTCACGGAGTGCCTCCGTCGGTTGCTAAAAGTGAGGGAGTTATTCTGAAGGCGCATCCACGTATAACCTTCTTGATTTCGATTAAAGGAGAAGTGGAGATGAATTACAGGATTGAAAAAAAAGCAGCTTTCCGTGTTGTGGGGGCTAGAAAGCATTTTGATTTGAACGTAGAAGAAAACTTTAAAGAAGTGCCTAAGTTCTGGGGAGAGACCTTTCAAAACGGTATGATTGCTGAAATCGGGCAATTATCTAATCAAGAACCTTTTGGGGTTTTGGGTGTAAGCACATGCATGAATGGTAAGGATTTTGATTACTATATTGCTGCTGCTACTGACAAGCCAGTTCCGGAAAACATGCATGAATATCAAGTGCCTGCAGCTACCTGGGCAATATTTGAATGTATAGGCCCTATGCCTGCTGCTCTTCAAGAGCTTCAGAAGAGGATTGTAACTGAGTGGTTGCCGACATCAGGATATGAATATGCGGATGTACCGGACATAGAGGTTTACCCAGAAGGAGATACAAGCTCACCAAATTATAGATGTGAAGCTTGGCTGCCGGTTATTAAGATATAGAAAAAGAGGTTTTTATATAATTGCCTTTGATTGTTGTAGCGGGCGCTATCGGGTCTATAAGAAATTTCGTGTAAATTTATTTTGATAAATAGCTATAGCTGGTTACCATAACCTTTATACCTGAAGAATTTAATAATACTATTATTTGCCACAATAATTTGGATATGCATGTTTCTGAATAATTATGG